>NZ_JBHWGD010000043.1:0-66819 GCF_042733235.1 Kitasatospora sp. NPDC059722 | reverse complement strand
ACCAGCGACACACCTCCGAGCGGCGCGGGTGTGGGGGGGAGGGGGGTGGGTGTGGGTGTGGTCGGTGTTGGCACCAACCACCCCCATCCGCCAATATCCGCGTGCGCCGGTGGCAAACGAGGCTCCCGTTCGATCTCCGCGTGCGAGCACTGACGCGCCAGCGGGGTGCGGCCGGGTCAGACGGCGGAAAGGTGCAGCTTGAACGGCGAACCGTTGGAGCCGGGCGTCCAGCCGTTCGACCGCGCGGCCCGGATGCCCGCGGCGACCTCGCGCGGCAGGACGAGTTCGGCCGGCACCAGGCTCGGTGCGAGAAGGGACGGCCGGCCGGTCTCGACGACGAGCGTCGTGCCGGGCCGGGCCGCGTCCTCCACCATGTAGGCCAGGGTGCTGACGTCGAAGTCGCAGCACCAGTGCTTCCTGCTCAGTCGCCAGAAGTACTCGACGCCGTCGACGACGATGCGACGGGACCCCTTCTTCACCAGTGCCATTGCTCGCCCTTCGGCCTTCGACTGCTTGTGCACGTCTGCCGCCAGTCTCTCCGTACGGCACGCGCGTGTCACCGGATTTGCCGCGGTCCTCCGGCGTCGTCGCTCGGCCTCCGCCGGGGGTGGCGCGTCAGATCCAGTTCCGGTCACGGGCCACCAGGGCCGCCTGGAACCGGTTCGATGCTCCCAGGCGGCGCATCAGCGCCGCGACATGGCCGCGGTAGGCGCGCAGCGACATGCCGAGTTCGCGTGCTCCGGCCTCGTCCTTGTCGACGCGGGCCATGGCCTGGAGGACCTGTCGTTCGGTCTCGCCCGGCAGTTGCTCCTCGACCCGGCAGGACTGTGACCAGCGGCGTTCGAACAGGGCCAGCAGGTTCGCCAGCAGGCCGGGCTGGCGGATCACGAGGGCGCCGCGGGTGATGTCGTGCGGGTCGACCGCCACCACGGCCGTCTGCCGGTCGAAGATGACGATCCGTTCCAGCGGACCCGCCGTGCCCCGTACGTCGGCGCCCTGCTCCGCCAGTTCCCTCGCGAGGAGGCCGACCTCCGGGCGGTCGAGCGCGCTGGTGTGGAGGATGGTCCGCATCCGCAGGCCGCGTCGCAGGCACTTGAGGTCCGAGCTCCGGACCGAGTCGAGGGCAGCGGTGATGATCGGTCCGGGGTGGGTGGTCAGCCGCTCCTCGCGGGTGAAGAAGGACAACTCGTCGATGCACGCGACCACTTGGTCGATTCCCTCGACGCGTTGCAGGTCGAAGGCCGGACCCCGTTGCCCCTGCCGCTGGTCGTCCAGCAGGACGTCCACCACGTGGCGCGAGGAGACGACCTGCCGGATCTCGCTCTGGAGCCCGTGGACGCGGCGCCGTGCCAGCCGTTCGACCACGGCCCTCGGATCGTTGCCGCTGAAGGTGCCACGGCCGGGCATCTCCCTGACCATGCCCAGGTCCCGCAGCCGGGCGACGGCGGCACCGGCGACATCCTGGTCCATCCCGCAGCCGAGCCGGATCGCGGCGAATCCGATTCCGGGGGAGCGCAGGAGCAGTCGGTAGACCGCTTCCTCCTGGGCGTTCACGCCCAGCGCCGCAAGCGCGTTGCCGTTCATCGGACTCCCGGGAACTCGTCGGACCGGAACGGCGGTCCAGGCCGGGCGTCGCCGTCGAGAACAGATCCTGCAAGGGGGGACCCGGGGCGCCCAAGGGGCCTCGGTCCATCGTGGCCGGGACCAATGTCACGTGCGGTGCAGGAACCTGCATGCGGGTTCTGCAGCAAGTGCGGCAGCCGTGCGGATCGATTCCCGTTCGTATGCCAATAGATTCGTTCCGGCCTTCAAGGGAGTGGAGGCACGGGGACTCATCAGTACCGCACTATTCAGAAGGTTCTTTCGTGCGCCATACGTATCTTCGTCACATTCCGGGGCTCGCCGCCCTCGGCATGGCCGCCGGCATTCCGCTCGTCGCCGCGGGCCCGGCCCAGGCCGCCGAGGCGCCCGCGTGCAAGCCGCTCGCAGTCGAGTACTCCGTCAACGGGGGCAAGACCTGGACCAGGGGCAGCCGGATGAACGAGCCGCACGGCGTCATCGAGGTCCGACTCGTCGGGAAGCCCGACGCCGGCTGCGTCTACAAGGTCTCGCTGGCCTCCTACGACTCCGAGGGCCCGACGTGGTCCTCGTCGGGCAAGCAGGCCTTCCTCGGTTGGGCGACCGCCGCACTGTCCGCCGACAGTCCCCGGGCGTCCCTGGACGTATCGGCCCACCTGCCGAAATGCTTCGGCCAACTCGACCTGTACCGCGGTGACCGGAAGTTCGACGGTGTCGACAATCCCTTGCCGAACTACCCTGAGGGCGTCATCTACGGGGACCTGATCTCCGCTTGGAACGGCGGCCATTCCTGCAAGCCCGAGCCGACCGCTTCACCGACAGCCACTTCCACGGCAACAGCGAGCCCGACCGCGACGGCCACGGCGACACCAAGTCCGACCGCCAGCACGACGGTCGCGCCGAGCCCGACGGCCACGGCCACGGTTGCGCCGAGCCCGAGCGCCACCGTGACAGGTACGCCGAGCCCGGGCCCGAGCGTCACGGCCACGGTTGCGCCGAGCCCGAGCGCCACCGCGACGGCCACGTCGAGTGCTGCGCCGACCGGCGCGGGCTCGCCATCGGCCTCCATCGTGCCGGACGGGAGCCTGGCCCAAACCGGCGGCGACGGCAGCCGGATGCTTGCCTACGGCGTGGGCGGTGCCGCCCTGCTCAGCGTCGGTGCAGGCGTGTTCGTGGCCGCCCGCCGCCGGACGGCCCGCCGCTGACGGAGTACCGGTGACGGAGTACCGGTGAACGGCCTGACCCGGCGGGCCGGCAGCTTCCGCCGGCCCGCCGGGGCTGCCCGTTCAGGCGGCTTCCGTGCCGGGGGTCGGCCGGCCCGGGGTGTTCGGGAGGCCGTGGTCGCGCAGTGGGCCGACCTGCCAGCCCTTGGCGGCGCAGTGGTCGAGGAGGGTGGGCAGGGCGCCGAGGGCGGACTGCCAGGCGGCGGGGGCGGAGGTGCAGTCGGAGTCGTGCAGGAGGATCGTGCCGCCGCCGTGCAGGTCGGCGGTGACCGTGCGGTGCACCGAGTCGGCGGTGGCGCGGCTCGTCCAGTCCTCGCCCCAGCTCGTCCACAGCACGGGGGTGAGCCCGAGCCTGCGTGCGGACAGGTGGGCGGTGGCGGTCATGACGCCGTACGGGGGCCGGAACCACTGCGGTGCCCGGCCGGTGAGGTCGGCGATCGTGTCGCGGGCGCGGCGCAGGTCCTGGTACGTGGCGCGGGGGCCGCGCAGCAGCAGCGGGCGGTGGGCCCAGCCGTGCACGGCGATCTCGTGGCCGGCGTCGGCGATCTCCCGCACCAGGCCCGGGGACTTGTCGGCCATCGAGCCGAGGAGGAAGAACGTGGCCTGCACGTCGTATCTCTGAAGGATCGTCAGGAAGTGCGGCGTGGAGAACGGGTCCGGGCCGTCGTCGAAGGTGAGGGCGACGTGGTCGGGTCGGCCGGTCCCGGCGAGGCGGGGCATCAGGCGGTTGCGCAGCGGTCCGAAGGTGGAGATGACGGGGGCCGCCTGGACGGCGGTGAGCGCGGCTGCGGCGGTGCCGATGCGCAGGAGCGTGCGGGGCTTCATCGAGTACGGCCTCAGGAAAGGGTGGTGAGCGCGCCGAGGCGCGGGAGCCGGTGGGGGGTGGTGGCCAGGCGGTGCAGGGTGGCGGAGAGGTCCGCCGGGTGGGCGTCGCCGCATTCGACCAGGACGACCTGGCCGGGCCGCACGGCGGGAGTGGTGGAAGTGCCGCAGGCGATCCGGGCGTCGGGGACCACCACGTGCTCGTGGTGGTAGGCGGCCAGGCCGAGGTCGAGGGCGTCCAGGTCGGTGCCGGAGAGGAAGAACCTGGCGGCCGCGCCGGTGGCCGCGCGCAGGGCGGTGGCACCGGCTTCGACGGAGTCGCGGCGGGTGACGATCCCGGTCGCGTACGGCGGGCCGTAGCCGGCGTTGACCACGGTGAGTCCGGCGCTCGCGAGGCGGCGCACCTCGCCGGGGTCGGCGGCGGCCTCGGCCGCGTCGATGGAGACGGCTGCCTTCTCGGCCACCAGGGTGCGCAGTGTCGCGTCGTCGAGGCGACCGCTGTGCGGCGGGTGGACGACGAGGTAGGCCCGGCCGGTGTGGTCGGGGTCGACGGTGTCGAATCCCCCGTAGGCGACGGCGAGTTGGGTGCCGCCGGTGGCCAGCCAGGCGGTCGCGGCGAGAGCTGCGGCCGCGATGCCGAGCTTGCGGACGGGGCGGCGCGGCGCGGGTGCGGTCGCCCGGCCCGGATGACGCCGCTGCGCCGGGATCGCCGGGATCGCGGGGGAGGTCGTGGTGGCGCCGGACCGCTCGGCGGCGTACTGCTCGGCGACGGCCGCGATGGCGTTCGCGGGGCCGGTCGCCTCGCGGTGCAGGGCCAGCCCGGCCTCGCGGTACCGGCGCCGGGTGATGCCATCGACCATGGCGGCGAGGACGGGCTTGAGGTCGGCCGGGTCCTCGATCCAGGGGGCGAGGCCGGCCTCGTCCAGGGCGGCGGCGTTGGTCTGGCCGTGGCCGGGTATGCAGCGGTAGCTGACGGCCGGCAGGCCGCAGGCGAACGCCTCCAGGGAGGTCAGGCCGCCGGCGTTCTGCACCAGCACGTCGCAGGCGTGCATCAGGCCGGGCATGTCGTCGACCCAGCCGAAGGCGTGCTCGATGCCGTCCGCCCGCAGCCGCGCCGCCAGGGGGCCGTTCTTCCCGCACACCACGACCGGAACGGCCGCGCCGGTGTCACGGATCTCGGCCGCCACCTTCGCCACCTCGCCGACTCCCCAGGAGCCGGCCACCAGCAGCGCCAGCGGCGCGTCCGCCGGGAGGCCGAACCGGGCCCGGGCGGCGCTGCGCTGGGCGTCGGTGGCCGGGGTGAACCGGGGATCGACCACCGGGCCGGCGACCACCACCCGCTCGGCGCCGTGCTCGCGGGCCTGCCCGGCCGGGACGGGATGCGCCGCCAGGTGCAGATCGGCACCGGGAGCCACCCACAGGGGATGCACGGAGAAGTCCGTCAGATAGACGGCGGCGGGCACCGCGAGGCGTCCCCGGCGGCGCAGGGTGCCGAGCACCTGCCCGGCGAGCGGGTACGTCGCCACCACCGCGAGGGTGTCCGGCGGCAGCCGGCGCAGGAGTCGCCGGTGGCTGCTGCGCTGCATCAGCCGGATCATGAGGCCCGGACGCCCGGCGTTCTCGGTGGCCGAGTAGATCCGTTGGTAGGCGGAGGGGGCGATGGTCAGCAGCAGCCGGTAGCTGTCCGAGACCAGTCGCCCGAAGCCGGCGGGTATCAGGTCCAGGAAGTCGTGGCGGTCGACCGAGAAGCCCAAATGAGAGAGCCGAAGGGCGAGTTGGGCCGCAGCCCCGTCGTGCCCTGCGCCCACGCTCGCGGAGACGATCACGACGCGCCCGGTGGTGGAACCGGGCGGGCAGGAGGGGGCGGCGTGGTGCGCCGGTGCCTCCCGGAGGTCTGGGGGTTGCGACACGGTCGGCCGATCTTCTCGCGATGGCGGGGTAGGGGGCGGGGCGGCCTCCGGCGCCTGGTGCCGCCGTCGGGGCTTGCGGGAACTGTGCGTCGGGATGGAGCGCGGCGGGTGCTCGGCAGGCCGACGAGTGCGGCGCGGCCGGGCCCGTGCCGCGCGGCGGCGGCGCACGGAACGCCGACGCCCACGGGCCGTCCCGGACCGGCCGGGCGGCGGTGGCCGTCGTTCAACCGGCGCTCACTCTACAGCTTTTGGCCCGACTGTCTACAGGGCTGTAGAAGCTTGTCGGGTACCTGCTGGACGCTTGTCGAGTACCTGCTCGCCCGCTGTCCGCCCGCTGTCCGCCCGCCCGCCGCCTGCCCGACGCGCGCCCGCCGCCTGCCCCCCCGCCCGCCCGCCCGTGGAATCCCGCTCGGCGGCAGTGCTTGCCCTGGTGATCGACCGATGTGCCATGATCCCGTGATTCACACGAGGCCGGGGACCACGCGGCCCGGCACGGTAACGGGGGATTCATGACGATTCATCGACTGACGAAGCAGGTCGCGGCGCTCGGCATCGCGATCACGGCACTCGCGGGTTGCAGCAGTGGTCCGATCGGTGCCGCGCCGGGAGGCTCAGTACCGCACCCGACAACGCTCGTCGCCGTCTCCCCGAGCCCGTCGCCCTTCCCGTCCCCCACGGGGCCGGCGATCCACGGTGACACGATCAAGGCCCAGGTCGTCAGTGTCGGGACCAGCGCCGCACTCCCCGGAGTCGCGGCCCCTGCGGGGAAGACCGCCCTGCTGGTGCGGCTCAAGGTCACCTCGGACCCCGAGGGCCGTACCGCCAGGTCGCCCATGTTCATGGCCTGGGCCATCAGGTACCCCGCCTGCGAGAGCATCCCCGGGACGGGCTGCTGGAACGTCGACGGGGAGTCGCACTTCCTGACCGAGGCCGATGCCCGCGCCGGACACACCTTCGGCGCGGTGTGGCCGGGACGCCCCCTCGAAGCCGACACGGCCTACTTCGCATACATCTGGAAGTTCGTGCCCGAGGGCGACGACCTGCACGAGGCCAAGCTGTGCACCTTCGCCGGGACCGGGGAGTGCATCCCCCTCGGCCCGGTCACGGCGCTGGCCCCGCAGGACGTCCGCTCCCTCGACCTCGCCCAGTACTGACGGTCTCCACGAGAAGGCGGCGGATCGTCGGCGGTGAGACGGCGAACACCGCTGCGCCCCGCCCCCCTCCTCCTGCGGTCCCCTGTGCTCCCGACCCCGGATCGTGCGCCCGTCAGGGTAGTTCGTCGGCGATGGCGGCGACGAACGCGGCGAGCTCGGCCCGCGCGACGGGGTCCGGTACGGCCTGCGGCAGGATCGCGTGGGCCAGCCGGATGTGCTCCCGGATCCGCTCCTCCAGCCAGGCGCGGCCCCGGCACTCCTCGATGAGGCCGGCGACGTGCCGGAGCTGGTCGAGGGTGGGCGCGGCGGTGTCGTCGTAGAAGGCGGCGAGCTGGTCGCGGGCCGGTCCGTCGGACTGGAGGGCGACCGCGACGAAGGCCCGGGACTTGCGCCGCCGCAGGTCGGCCAGCGGGTCCTCGAGGGTGTCGCGGGAGGTGCCCCAGACGCCCTCCCAGTCGTCGAAGAAGGCCATGGCCATGCCGGCGTGGTAGCCGAACCGTTCGGCCACGACCAGTTCCTCCTCGCCGGCGCCGCGCACCAGGGCGCCGGCGAGGCACACCCCGGCGGTGGGGAGGGCGATGGTGCTCTCCAGCAGCTCCAGCGAGAGCTCCAGGCTCATCCGGGACGTGCCCTCCGACTCCAGGTCGCGGATCTGCCCCGAGCAGCACTCCCGGATGGCGCGGGCGGCCCGCCGGATCAGCTCGGTGGAGACCCGGTCGCCCTCCTCGGCGAGGAGCTCGAACGCGAGGCAGTGCAGGGCGACCCCGACCTGGATCGCGGCCGGCACGCCGAAGGCCGTCCAGAGGGTCGGCCGGCCCTTGCGGACCATCTCCTGGTCGATGACGTCGTCGTGGACGGTCCCGGCGGCCGACATCAGGGTGCCGGCGACGGCGGCCGTCCGGACCGCCTCCCACGCCTGCGGACCGCTGCCCGCGCACAGCAGGGCGACCAGCGCCGGCCGCCGACGGAAGCCGACCGGTGTCGTCGGGCGGCCCTCGGCGTCGACCCACCCGAAGTGGTACTCCGTCATCCGCCGGACGGGTTCGTCGAGCCGGGCCGTCGCTGCGCGAAGCGCGGGCTCCATGAAGGCGATGACGTCCCGGGTGATCTGCGGTGAGGTGCGAACGGTCTGCACGGAGGTCTCCGACATTCTCTAGTGGCCGGGGAACGGCGCGGCGCCGCTTCCCGGGGGCAGGCAGGCGGGGTCCCTCCTGTCATGACGCCCCGTTCCGGCGGCCTCCGCAACCCGACGTGGACGCGTGCGGGACGGGCCCGTGCCCGTGCCGGCGCGGTCGGGCCCCGCCCCGGGCGGGGGACCGGCGGTCGCGTAGCCTGGGCGGCCTCGTTCCTGCTACGGAAGACGGTGGGTCGCGCCATGCACGGCGACGGCGGGTTGTGGTTCCTTCTGGTGGTGGGCATCGGCCTGTGGGGCTTCTCCCTCACGAGCGCCGTTCGGCAGGTGCGCGCCCAGAGGGGGACCCGGGTCGTCGGCATGCTCCTCCAGTGCTACCGCGAGCGCACGAACAGGGGAGGACCTCGCTGGAAGGGCGTCGTCCGGTTCCAGGCGCCGGAGGGCGGGGTGCACCGGCAGGAGGTGTACCTGTCGCGGCCCGGGGGACCAGGCAGCGAGGTGATCGTCTGCTACCCGTCCGGACGGCCGCAGCAGGCCCGGGAAGCCGGTGGCCGGCTGGGCTGGCAGTTCCCGATCATGGGGTTCCTGGTGGGAACCTGCTTCGTCGCCGCTGCGCTGCTCATCCTCTCGGGCACGCTCCACACGTCTCCGGTACCCCCGCGCTGACGCGGCGCCGGCCGCGCGGTGCCCCCGTGACCGGCAGGAGTCAGCAGATCTTTCCGGGCCGGGCGGCGGTGGCCTTGAGCAGGTCCCGCAACAGGCCGAAGTCGATGTCCTCCGGTTTGCGGAACCGCAGACAACCCTTGCCCATGTCCTGCCCGGCCAGCCGCTCCTCGAACGCCTCGCGGACGTCACTGCGCATGAGGTAGAAGGAGAAGTACTGCTTCTGGCGGGCGAACGCGATCTCGCAAACGCCGTCCCGCTCGTACGCGGGCATCCCGTACGCCATGACCTCGTCGAAGCCCGCCAGCTCCGCGCGGCACAGCTGCCGCACCTCGGCCAGGACGGCTCGCTGCTCCTCGGGAACCTCGATCAGGTAGCCGTCGACGTCGACGGCCTTGCTCTGCACCATTCCGGGAGGTTATGCCGGATTCGAGGTCCCCATCAACAGGGCGAGACGGCCCCGGGGCGGCCCGGGACACGGTCGCGCGATGTCGGCGTCAGCCGGGGCCGCTACTGTGCCGGTCATGTCGGACGAGATACGGAACGGCGGCCCGCTCATCAGGGGCCTGCCGGCGCGGGACGCGGTCGCCGGAGGGCGCCGGCTCCTCGGGCGGGCGCGGGAGACCGAGGCGCTGCTGGCGGTGCTGGACGGCCTGGGGTCGGCCGGCGGGCGGGCGATCGCGCTGGTGGGGGAGCCGGGCATCGGCAAGAGTACGCTGATGTTCACGGCCGCCGCGCACGCCAGGGCGGCGGGGGTCCGGGTGGCTGCGGCCCAGGGGCAGTACGAGATCGCGGCCGCGCTCCCGGGCTTCCGGCCGCTGCTCGACGACAACTGCGACGTGCGCCGGCAGGTGGCGCGGGGCGGTGCCGCCGTGGTGGTCCTGGACGACGTGCACCAGCTCGCCGCCGACCAGATCCCGGGCCTGGAGCGGATGATCCACGCGGCGGCCACCGGCCCGCTGCTCTGCCTGCTGGCCTACCGGCAGCGCCAGCTGTCGCCCGCGATCGCCGCAGTGCTCTCCCGGGCGACGTCCGCCGGCCTGCTGGAGGTGTGGCAGCTCGGCGCGCTCTCCCGGGAGGAGGCCGCGGAACTGCTCGGTGAGCTCCCCGGCGTGAACCGCTTCGCCGACGTGAACCGCTTCGCCGACGTGAACCGCTTCGACGAGGCGCACCGCTTCGACGACGTACACCGCTTCGACGCGCTGTACCGGGAGGGTCTCGGCAACCCGCAGTACCTCCGGATCCTGGCCGCCGACGGCGAGGCGATCGCCGAGGCCGGCACGGCGGTCCTCGGTGAGCTCGCCGCCCTCGACGACGCCGCGCTCGCCGCGGTCCAGGCCGCCGCGGTGCTCGGCGAGCCGTTCCACCCGGAGCTGCTCGCCGCCGTCTCGGGGCTGGAACCGGCCGAGACCATGCGGGCGCTGGACACCCTCACCGGTCTCGACCTGCTGCGCCCGGCCGAACGCGCGCCGCAGCTGGTGCTGCGTCACCGGGCGGTGGCCGAGGTCGTCCACCAGCGCCTCGAACCCAGCCGGCGCCTGACACTGCACCGCCGCGCCGCGGCCGCGCTCGCCGAGCGGGCGGCCCCGATCGCCCGGCGGGCCCACCACGTGGCACGGGCCGCCGATCCCGGCGCGCCGGAGCACGTCACGACCCTGATCGCCGCCGCGCGCAACGCGCTGCACACCTCTCCCGCGACGTCGGCCGAGTACCTCTCGGCCGCCCTGTCGCTGCTCCGGGAGGGCGAGGACCACTGGCACGAGGCACGGGTGCTGCTCGCTCGGACCCGGCTGCTGACCGGGGACGCCGACGAGAGCCGGGCCCTGCTCGACGCACCGAGCGGTGCGGCGCAGGATGCCGGCGGCCGCGACGTCCCCGACCCGTCGGCCGTGCTGGCCGCGCTCACCGGACGGGAACGGGAGATCGCCCGCCTGGCCGGCACCGGTCTGACGAGCGGTGAGATCGCCGGCACGCTGGTCCTCAGCGTACGGACGGTCGACGGTCACCTCGGCCGGATCTACCGCAAACTCGGTGTCGCCAACCGGGCGAGCCTCACCCGCGCCCTGCTGACCGAGGCGCCGGGCGCGGGGTGAGGCGGTCGTGGTCCAGTCGCTCAGCCGCCCACGCCCCGGGCGAGGGCGGTGAGTTGGTCCCGCAGGGTGACCGCGTGGTCGAGTGAGGTGCGGACGAACGGGAACCCCCGCTGCCGCATCACGAACGTGACGTGCTGCCCGTCGCCGACCAGGTGCACGCCCGAAGGGACGAGCGGGGCGAAACCCTCCAACAGGCCCCCGAGCAGCTCGGCCATCGCGGGTGCGGAGGTGGTGACGAGGTAGGCGGCGTCGACCGCGGGCCGTCCGGTGTCCATCGCGGGCAGTTCGTGCAGGCGGTCGATGCTGCCGTGCGGGACCTTGCGGGACGTCACCTCGAAGGGCGGGAACAGCCGTCGCGCCCGAACGGTCATCCCGCAGGCGAACCGTTCGTCCCGGGTGACCGAGCCGAGGCCCCGGACCGACTGCTCCCGGTACTCGTAGGAGAGCTCGACCGGCACCCCCTGCGGTGAGCCGGCCAGCCGGACCCGGACGAGCAGGGGCTGGTCCGGCGCATGGCCGCGCCGCATCTCGGGGTTCGCGATCCGCACGCCCAGGTTCGTCGCCGGGTCGCCCTCGACCAGGTCGAGCCCGAGCAGCCAGGCCAGGTGTCCCGCCTGGTACCGGGCGTACGTGCGGCTGCTGCCGCGTGTCAGCAGCGTGCCCCGGGCCAGGACGAATCCGCCGATCAGGATGCCGATCGCGGGGATGATCAGGGCGGCGGTCACCGGGCGCTCCGTCCGGTCGTGTCCGGCGGCTGCCAGGCGGGTACCGGAGCGGGCTCCGCGCCGGCCAGGAGCCTCGCGAGCCGCGGCGTGTCCTGGACCGGTCCGACGAGGACTTCGTGCCCGCTGAGCAGGGTCACCGTCACGGCGTCGTAGGTGCCCAGCAGGAAGCTGCTGACCCTGGTGCGTTGCACACCCCTGATCTCGGCGTACCTGAAGCTCCGCGTTCCGGTCGGGCGCCGCCAGACGAAGCCCTGCTGGTGGACCTCCACCTCGTGCCGCCACGCCAGGACGGACGGCGACCAGGCCAGGACACCCACCACCAGGCCGTACAGCCCGTTGAGGAGCGCTCCCGTGACGACTCCGGCCACTCCCGCGATCAGCGCCAGGGACCCGATGTAGGGCAGGTACCCGCCGAAGCGGATGGTGCCCCGGAAGTGCGCCACGACAGGGCCGAGGCGGGACTCGCCGTGCTCCGACTCGCCATGCTCCGACTCGCCGTGCCGGGACCCGCTGCGCCGGGATCCGCTGTGCCCGGTCATTTGAGCACCGAGCCGGTGAGCTTGGCGCCGGTTCCGTTGTCGACGGCACAGGTGACCTTGCGGTCGAGGTGCTGCCAGGAGCCCGCGGTCGGGACGAAGTCCACGATGTTCGCACCGCTGCCGAGCTTGGTCCGGTCGACGTTCGGGCCCGCGGACAGCTTCTGACACGCCGCGGCGGCCTCGTCCTTGATCTTCGCCTCGTCGTACGAGGAGTCGGTGAGCATGGAGTAGCCGATCACCTGGGCGTCGTGCGGGTCGCCGCACGGGACGGCCGAGACCCCGTCCACCTGCTGCTGGGCGGCGCCGCTCGGCTCGTCGAAGCACTGACCGGTGGTCAGGTTGCGGAGGCCGAGGTCACCGCCCTTGGTGACGTTGCCGTTGCCGTCGACCTGCGCGTCCGGGGCCGGGTGGGGGCGGTTCAGGACGAGGAAGCCGACGAGGCCGAGCATGCTGCAGAACAGCACGCCCAGGAGCGCGAAGTAGGCGGTCCGGAAGGGGCGGCGCTTCGGCTTCGCCGGCGCGAAGTATCCGGGCGGCGCCGTGGCGGGCCGGCCGTACTGCTGCCCGGCCGACCGGCCGGGCGGGTCCTCCTGGCCGAACTGCCAGGTGTCGTCCGTGAGTTGCCGGACATCCGGGTCGTTCTGGTTGTGCGGTGCAGCCATCGCCTTGTCGTCACCTCTCCGCGTTCACTCGTGTTGCCAGGCCGAGTATGGGGAGGCGGGCGGTGCCGCGGCATCGGTAGAACTACGCGATTCGACTACCCGATCCTCGGGCGCGGAACGGCCGGCCGATGGGCCGGAGCGCACGCCGCAGGACGAGGCCGCGGGCGACGAGACGGCCGGCGTTCGGGCTCAGCGCATCGTCCCCAGGGCCGCGGCCATGGCGCCGAGCGTCTGTCCGTCGGCCGTGGCAGGGTCGATGGCGGGCGTGTCGCCCAGGGCCTGGACCAGGCTGATGACGTTGCCCGACTGGACGAAGTACTCGTGGGCGTCGGAGCCGACGTCCGCGAACGCGACGTGCGGCTTGCCGTCCTTGTCCCGGACGGTGGTGAGCCAGCTGATGCCCCCGGAGCCGGTGGCCGTCTTGACGACCGTGGTCCGGATCGAATCGTCGGACGAACGGGCGGCGCAGTAGGAGTAGTCGTTCTCGATCTTGGCCAGCGCGGCCTTCGCGGCGGCCTCGTCCTTGAAGTAGAGCATCCACTGGAAGGCGGCGGCCCTGGGGTCGTCCTTGAGGTCGGTCCGGTACTGCCTGGTCTGGTAGGCCGAGATCTTCAGGGCGTCGGTCGGTTCCTTGCTGCCGTCGCTGCAGGCGTACATCCAGTTCAGGGCGTCGTCGCTGGACTTCGGGTCCTCGGTGTTCTCGGACACCCACAGGTACGTGCCGTACAGCGGCAGGCTCTTCGCGGGAAGCCAGGCGGACGCCTGGTAGCGGGTGGCATCCCCGTGCGCCGCGGCCTGCGCCGAACCCGCCGAGCCTGCCGAACCCGCCGAGCCCGCCGGGCCGGGCGCCGCTGCGGAGCTCGGCGGGGCGGCGGCGGGCTTGACGGTGTCGGCGGGCTCGGCCGCACCGCCGGAACACGACGTCACGGTGCTCAGGCCGAGGCAGAGGAACCCGGCGAGGGCGGCGGCCCTCACCGAACCGGCGAGCGTGGTCTTCTTCATGATTCGGATGCCTCAGAGGAGTCGATGGTGTGTCAATCCCGGCGCAGAGCGGAGCGGACCTCGCCTCGACGCCGTGGAACCATCGTGTCGGACCTGCCACGCGGGCACATCCGTAGAACTACCGAACCGTCTCCGTTCCGGGAAGAGCACCTCGACCTCGGGTGGTGTCACGCCGCGCGCGCGGCGTTCCTGGGCGTCCGGCGGCGGCCGGCGGGGCCCTGGTCGTCGCGGCCGCCGGCGGACCGGCCCCCCGCGGAGGCGGACCGGGCGTCTCCGCCGGGGCGACCGCGGCGGCCGCGGCTCGTCGACGCGCTGCGGCGCGGCCGCTCGACCACGGGGTCGGCGATGACGACGGGCACGCCGGTGGGCACGCGGGCGCCGGTGATGCGGGCCAGGTCCTCGTCGCCGGCGCTGACCCTGGTGGTGACGGGGGTGATGCCGGCGGCGCTCATCAGGCGGGCCGTCGCGCGGCGCTGGCTGGGCAGGACCAGGGTGACGACGGTCCCGGACTCGCCGGCCCGGGCCGTGCGCCCGCCCCGGTGCAGGTAGTCCTTGTGGTCGCCCGGCGGGTCGAGGTTGACGACGAGGTCGAGCCCGTCGATGTGGATGCCCCGGGCCGCCACGTTGGTCGCGATCAGCGCGGTCACCTCGCCGGTGCGGAACTGGTCCAGGGTGCGGGTGCGCTGCGGCTGGGACTTGCCGCCGTGCAGGGCCGCGGCCTTCACGCCGTTCGCGAGCAGGTCCGTCACCAGGCGGTCCGCGCTGTCCCTGGTGTCGGCGAACATGATCAGTCCGCCGTCGCGGGAGGCGATGTGGGCGATCGTGGCGTTCTTGTCGATGTTCTGCACGTGCAGCACGTGGTGCTCCATGGTGCTGACCGTCGCCGCGGACGGGTCCACCGAGTGGGTGACCGGGTCCTTGAGGAACTGCCGCACGAGGCGGTCGACGTTGCGGTCCAGGGTGGCGGAGAAGAGCATGGTCTGGCCGCCCGCGGCGACCTGTTCGAGGAGCTCGGTGACCTGCGGCAGGAAGCCCATGTCGGCCATCTGGTCGGCTTCGTCGAGCACCGTGATGCCGACCCGGTCCAGCCGGCAGTCGCCGCGCTGGATCAGGTCCTTGAGCCGGCCCGGGGTGGCCACCACGATCTCGGCGCCGCGGTTCAGCAGCCAGGCCTGGCGGCTCATCGACGTCCCGCCCACCACGGTCGCCATCCGCAGGTGCACGGCGCGGGCGTAGGGGGCGAGGGCCTCGGAGACCTGCTGCGCGAGCTCGCGGGTGGGGACCAGGACCAGGGCCAGCGGCAGACGCGGCTCGGCCCGCTGCCCGGCCGTGCGGGCCAGCACGGGGAGGCCGAACGCGATGGTCTTGCCGGAGCCGGTCCGGCCCCGGCCGAGGAGGTCGCGGCCGGCCAGCGAGTTCGGCAGCGTCGCGGCCTGGATCGGGAACGGCGCGGTGACGCCCTCGCGGGCCAGCACGGACAGCAGCGCCTTCGGCATGTCCAGGTCCTCGAAGGCCTCGACGGCCGGCAGCGCCGGGGTGGTGCTCACCGGCATCGCGAACTCGCCCTGGGCGGACGGGCCCTGAGGGGCGCTCCGGCCGGCGGGGCGGCGGCCTCCGGCGGGCCGGTCGCCGTAGAAGGAGCTTCCGCCGGAGCGGGAGCCCCGGGAGGAGCGGGAGTTGGCGTTCTGGTACGAAGAGCGACTGGAGCGGGCCATGCGGAGAACCTTCCTCGGGGCGGCACGTCACGAGGAAGGCTCCGGGGCGCGGGGCGCGGGCGGAGACCGCAAGGGAACGGGCCGAGAATGTGACGGGCGGAGCGTGGACGGTGGAACCGTGCGGCACGTCACCTACGGTCGGCGCTCACCGCGGAGGGCGGGAGCGGGGAACCTCGAACCGTGAGCTGTCACGGCAGGGCGCCGATCCCGACGCGGCGCTGTGCGTCTCGCGTGGGGATGGCCGCCGGTGGCGGAGCCAGGGCCTTGAACGGCCGGGGGGATGCGTCGTGGCGCGATGCCGAGGGGCCCGCACCGGGCGTGTGCGCGGTGCGGGCCCCTCGCTACCAGGCGGGTGCCGTGGCAGAAGTACTACAGCGGGCGGATGTTCTCGGCCTGCGGGCCCTTCTGGCCCTGCGCGACGTCGAACTCGACCTTCTGGCCCTCAAGCAGCTCACGGAAGCCGTTGGCGTTGATGTTCGAGTAGTGGGCGAAGACGTCGGGGCCGCCACCCTCCTGCTCGATGAAGCCGAAGCCCTTCTCCGAGTTGAACCACTTCACGGTGCCATTAGCCATAAAAATTACTCCTTCAAGGGGCTGTCCGAAGCCCGCACGGTGCGGGTTTCGAGTCGCCGCATGGAGTGCCCACCCGGGGAAGAGCCGGGAAAACAAAAAATGCGCCTGCAAAACATCGGCAGGCGCACACAAAGTTCTTGGGAACCACTACTGCAACTAAAACGACTCTAGCAGGCTCGGGCCTGCGACGGGTCGATTTTCCACGCCCGATTCCGGGACGGGTTCCCGTGCCGCGGCCGGAGTACCGTGGAACACGTGGCGCACGAGCGCATGCGCGCGGCAGCCGACGACTCCTCGCAGAGCCCGGTCGGGGCTGTCGGCAGGGTGACGGTGCCCATTCCGCCGGGCGGTCCGGGCGAGGTCCTGGTCGCCCTGCGGGGCGGGTCTGAGGCGTTCGCGGCCTGGTGCTCGGAACCGGTCGGCCGGGACGTCCGGGTGGTCGTGGTGGACGCGATCTCGGCCCGCTCGGTGATCGTCGAGCTCCTGCCGCCCTAGGCGCGTGTCGGAATCCCCGCAGGTCAGGTGGTCGGTCATGTTCTTCTGGCACGTTCCCGCACCCAACGAGGCGATGCTCATATCCGGGTCCAAGCGCCAGTCGCAGGACACCCAGTTCCGCATCGTCACCGGTCACGGCAGCCTGGTCCTGCCGGTCAAGCAGAAGGTCCGGATGCTCTCCCTGGCCCTCCGGGAGGCGACGATCGCCGAGGACTGCGTCACCCAGCAGGGCATCCGGCTCACCGTGCGCGCGGTCTGCGTGTTCAAGGTCGGAGACGACGCCGTGTCGATCGCCAACGCCGCCCGCCGCTTCCTCTCGGAGCAGAACCAGATGGAGGAGCTCGTCGGCCGGATCTTCGCCGGCCACCTGCGGTCGATCATCGGCGGGCTGACCGTGGAGCAGATCATCCGGGAGCGCAGCAGGGTCGCCCAGGAGGTGATGGCGGGCAGCCACGGCGAGATGGAGAAGCTCGGCATCGTGGTCGACGCCCTGCAGATCCAGGAGATCGAGGACTCGACCGGCTACATCGACAACCTCGCCGCGCCGCACGTGGCGGCGGTCGCCAGCCAGGCCCGGATCGCCCAGGCCAAGGCCGACCAGGAGGCCACCGAACGGGAGCAGCAGGCGGCCGCGCTGAAGGCCGAGTACGAGCGGGACACCGCGATCAAGCGGGCCGGCTTCCTCGCCGAGACGGAACAGTCCAGGGCCCGCGCCGCCCAGGCCGGCCCGCTCGCCGAGGCCCGCGCCTCCCAGGACGTCATCGAGGAGCAGACCGCGCTCGCCCAGCGCCGGGCCGCGCTCGCGGCGCAGCAGCTGGAGGCGGAGGTGCGGCGCCCGGCGGACGCGGAGGCGTACCGGCAGCGGACGCTGGCCGAAGCCGCCCGTGACCGGGTGAAGTTCGAGGCGGACGGCAGCGCCTACAGCGAACGGACCCTGGCCCAGGCACAGGCGGACGCCAACACGGCCCGGGCCGACTCGCTGCGCGGCGGGAACCAGGAACTCATCGCCGCCAACCGGATCGTGGAGAACCTCCCGGCCCTCGCCGACGCGGCCGCCCGCGGCATGTCCGGGGCCGACCTCACCGTCCTCAACGGCAGCGACGGCGTCAACCAGATGGCCGCCGGCATCGTCAGCCAGGGCCTCGCGATCCTGCACTCCCTCCAGCACTCGACGGGCCCGCACGGCGACGGCAAGGCCAACCCGGCCCCCCGGATCCCGGAGCGCACCTGAACCCCGGCGGGAGCTCACTCCCGGTGGGTCCGCCCGCTCTCGGGGCGGACCCACCGGGATGATCGCTGCCTAGACGGGGACCGTCACGAAGGTCTGGCCGGACTCGTTCACGACCGACACCGAGGCCACGTCCTCCGGTGCGACGATCGCCGAACCATCCAATGTGGTACCGGACTTGGCGCCGACGGTGGAGACCAGCCAGCCGCCCGCGTCCGCCTTCGTCCCGCCCTTGCCGTTGACCACCAGGTGGCAGCGCTGGCCGGCCGGGATGCCGGTGACGGCCGCGTTGACCCGGACCCAGCCCATCGCCGGGGTCACCGTCAGCGTCATCCGGGCGCCGGTGGCCGGGTCCGTCGCGGAGCCCGTCCTGGTGCCGGCGGGGGGCGGGGTGGCGACGGTGGTGCTCGGAGCCGGGCCGGCGGCCACCGGTGGTGCGGGCGCGGTGGTGCGGCCCAGCGCGATCCCGGCGACGAGCGCTGCTGCCGCAGCGACAGCGGCGGCAGCGCCGATCCGGGCCCGGCGCCGGCGCAGCGCCGAGCCGCGTTCGGCCCGGGCCCGGCGCAGGGTGCGCTGCAGCAGCAGGTCGCCGCCCTCGGGCGGGCCGTCCACGAGCAGTTCGGGCGGCACCTCGCCCAGGGCGGTCTCCAGCTCGCGCAATTCGGTCACCTCCTGACGGCAGGCCGGGCAGTCGGCCAGGTGCCGTTCGACCGCCGCCGCCTCGGCCGGATCGAGCGCACCCAGCACGTAGGCGCCGACGAGCTCCGCGCTCCACTCGTGCGGTGTCGTGCTCATGTTGTTCCTGTTCGCGTCGTTCCCATGCGAGTCGTCCCTGGTCACGCCGACACCTCCTGCCACGTCCCCGACCTGCCGGTGTACGAGCGTTTGAGCGCCCGGAGCGCGTAGTGCGCGCGGGACTTGACCGTTCCGGCCGGCACCCCCAGCTGCTCCGCGGCCTCGCTGACGGACAGCCGCTGGAAGTAGATCGAGCGCAGCACGTCGCGGTGCTCGGGCGAGAGCCGCTCCAGCGCCTGCGACATCACCAGCGCCTCCACCACGCCCTCGGCGTGGTCGTGCTCGACCGGCACGGTGGCCGTCGCCTCGGAGACCTCCGCCACCTCGGCCGGCCGGGCGGCCCGGGCCCGGAACCGGTCGGTGATCAGGTTGCGCTCCACGGTCAGCAGCCAGCCGCGCACCGACCCGCGGGCCTCGGTCAGCGCCTCGGGGTTGCGCCAGGCCCGGATCAGGGTCTCCTGGACGGCGTCCTCGGCCGCCGCGCGGTCGCCGGTGAGCCGGACGGCGTAGGCGAGCAGCGCGGCGCCGTGCTGCTCGTAGAGCGTCCGGATCAGTGCCTCGTCGGCGGCGTCCTGCCGCCCGGCTGATCGTGTCCTCGCCATCCGCCATTCCTCCGTCGTCGGGTGCCACGTCCAGCACGTACGCGGGGGCCGTTCGGTTCAACCGGATTCCCGGCAGGTCCGGTTCTCGTTCAGGCAGGCCACCACGGCGGCGATCTGCCGGTCGGTCATCAGGCCGATGAACACCGCGTGGTCGGTGAGCGGACTGTGGTGCTGCTCGGGGAAGGCGTCCAGGGCGAACTCCCGGGCCGGCGGCGGGCGGTAGCCGACGGTCACCCGCAGGCGGGGGACCGGGAAGGTGTCGTGCGGGCAGACGCCGGCGGCGTCCGGGAACCGTACGTGCGAGCGGTGGCCGGAACTGTCCGTGCCGCGCCCGTCCCAGCAGCTGGGGAAGTCCAGGGTGCGGGTGAGGAGGCTCCCGGCCGGGCAGAGCGGGTAGCGGTCGGTGGTCGTGCGGCCGGCGAAGCCCGTGCAGCCCCAGCGGGCGCCGGCGTCCGCGCCGCCGTCGGTGGCGGCGGTCGGGTCGCCCTCCAGGAGCCGGAGGAAGCGCGGCATCGGCACGACCTTGGCCCATGGATTGCCGAGGTACTCGATGGTGACGGTGTCGGGGGTGAGGATCTCGCCGGTGTTGCCGTGCGGGTCGTCGTCGGGGGCCCCGGTCGTGGTCCGCGGTGCGGCGCCGTCGGTGCGGCGCAGCACCGGCCAGTAGTAGGTCGAGCGGTCGCCGCTGGTGCAGGTGGTCGCGGCGGCGGCGAGGCTGTCGTCGGTGGAGTCCGCGTCCGTGGAGAGGTTGCCGACGTAGTCGTGCACGTGGTGGGCGCCGCCCACGGTGCCGGGTGAGATCACCACGTTGTCCGCGTTGCGGTGCCCCTCCTGGTTGCGCCCGCAGTCCTGCGCGTACGAGCCGGTGGAGGCATCCGGTCCGGCGGCGGACGGAGGGGCGGGTGCGGCGACGGCCACGGCGGTGATGTCGACGAACCCGGCCGCCGGGTCCCGTTCGGCCGGCCAGTACCTGACCGCCAGCAGCGACAGCCCCAGGGTGAGGCAGAGCAGGACGCCGACCGGGAGCGCGACGCCGCCCAGCCGGTGGTGATCACGTTCCCGGTGCACCGCGACAGTCTGGGCGACGGGCCGCCGCCCGGGCAAGGCGGCCCATCACCCGGACCGTCGGGCGCGGCGGGGCGGGTCAGTAGCCTCCGGAGTAGCCGCCCTGCGACGGGGCGGCCGACGGGGTCTGGGCGGCGGACGGGGTCTGGGCGGGGGCCGGGGCGGAGGCCTGGCCGGGCATGCCCGCCGCCTTCTTCCCCTCGGGCGTGCTCGCGAACCAGGTACCGCCGACGCCCTGCCCGCTGGTCTGCCCCGCCGCGGTGTCGCCGGCGAAGCGGTAGAGCGGCCAGCCGTTGAGGGTCACCTGCTTCGTCCCGTCCGGCCGGGTCACGCTGCCGACCAGGGTGGAGTCGACCCCGGTGACCTTCACCGGGTCCTGGGCGGTGAGCGGCGGCCACTTCGCCGCGCAGGCGTCGGTGCAGGTGCTCGCGGACGGCTTGGCGGTGTCCTTGTCGAAGCGGTACAGGGTCCGGCCGGCCGAGTCGGTGACGATCGGCCCGAGCGCGGGCGAGTTCGCGGCGACGATCCGGACCCCGGAGGAGCCGCCGGCCGCGGGGGCGGACGCCGTGGCCGCCGGGGCGGCGGCGGTGCTGGAGCTGTTGCCGCCGTACCCGCTGCTCGTGTCGGGCCCGCAGGCGGTGGCGGCGAGCGCGAGCAGGGCGACGCCGGAGACGGCGACCAGGCGGCGGGCGGCGAAGGCGGGGACGGTGAACGTGGGCATGCTGAACTCCCCCTGGAGCAGGTGTGGTTGTGGATTCGGGCGGTGTCGCCCTGTGCACCCTCCACACGGATCCGCAGCGGGATCGGTTCAACGCCGTCGGAAATTTTTCCTGACCGACTGTCCGTTCCTGTCGGCGCCGGCATCATCGGAGCGGGATCAGCAGTTGCAGGCGCAGCCCACGGCGGCTGTCGGTTCGGCGCCCTGCTCGATGGTGGTGCAGCAGGTGTCGCCCACGGCGGCGGAGCCCCTGTCGAGAGTGTCGGCGTCGGCCTTGACGACGTAGACCTCCCAGGGTTCCTTGCCGGGGCCGTGTACCCAGACCTTGTCCTGGAGGGCGTAGCAGCAGGAGGTGTCGTTCTCCTCGAAGGTGGCCAGGTCGGCCTCCTTGAGCCGGACGGTGGTCGCGGCGACCTGCTCGGTGGATGCGACCTCGACGCCGAGGTGGTCCAGGCGGGTCTCCTCGTCCGCTTCGCCCTCGATGAGGACGAGTTTGAGCGGGGGCTCGGTGATGGCGAAGTTGGCGTAGCCGGGGCGGCGCTTGGCGGGTTCGGTGCCGAAGAGCTTGGCGTAGAAGGCGACGGAGCCTTCGAGGTCGGCGACGCGCAGGGCGAGCTGGACGCGGGACATGGTGATCCTCCCTGATCCGGATTCCCGTTTCGATGGATATCGATACAGGCGAGCTTGCCACCGGATTAGATGAGCGTCAACATAGACACATGTCGAATCTGGAGCTGAAGGTGCTCGACCAGGACGGGACGGCGGTCGCGTGCTGCTCGCCGATGGTCCGCGAGCCGCTGGACGAAGAGGCCGCCGTCGACCTGGCGAGGATGTTCAAGGCCCTGTCCGACCCGGTGCGGCTGCGGCTGCTGTCGCTGATCGCCTCGCACGAGGGCGGCGAGGCGTGCGTCTGCGACCTGACCGGTCCCTTCGACGTCTCCCAGCCGACCATCTCCCACCACCTCAAGGTCCTGCGCGAGGCCGGCCTGGTCGGCTCCGAGCGTCGCGGGACCTGGGTCTACTACTGGGTGCTGCCCGTCGCGCTGGCCAAGCTGTCCGCCCTGCTCCAGGCGCCGGCCACCGCCGGGGGGTCCAGATGACCGGGACGGCTCCGCTGGGCCGCCGGGCGGCCGTCGAGTTCACCGGCACCGGCGCGCTGGTCGCCGTCGTGGTCGGCTCCGGCATCCAGGCCACCGAGCTCTCGCAGGATGTCGGCGTCCAACTGCTGGCCAACTCGCTCGCGACCGTGTTCGGCCTCGGCGTACTGATCCTGCTCCTCGGCCCGGTCTCCGGCGCCCACTTCAACCCCGCGGTCACGCTGGCCGCCTGGTGGACCGGCCGCCGTGACGGGGACGGGCCCACGCTGCGGGAGGCGGCGGCCTACGTCCCGGCCCAGGTCGCCGGGGCGATCGGCGGCGCAATGCTGGCGGACGCGATGTTCGCCGAGCCGGTCGTGGACTGGTCGACTCACGCCCGGTCGGCGCCGCACCTCTGGCTGGGCGAGGTCGTCGCCACCGCCGGTCTCATCCTGTTGATCTTCGGGCTGGCCCGCATCGGCCGGGCGCACCTCGCCCCGGCCGCGGTCGCCGCCTACATCGGCGCCGCCTACTGGTTCACCTCCTCCACCAGCTTCGCGAACCCGGCCGTGACGATCGGACGCGCCTTCACGGACACCTTCGCCGGCATCGCCCCCGCCTCCGTGCTGCCGTTCATCGCCGCCCAACTCGTCGGTACGGCCGTCGGCGTAGCCCTGGTCGCGGTGCTGTTCGGCCGCCCGACCCCGGCCGGCGAGGACGTGGTGGTCCCGCACGGCGGCCACCACCCGGCCCCGGCCGCCCGCTGACCCCGCCTTCCCCTCACTGCCTTCCCCTCACCGCATTCTCCTGCCCGCCCCGAAGACCCGAGGACCCCGTTCGTGAGCACTCCCGCCGTCCCGTCCGTCCCGTCCGTCCCGTCCGTCCCGTCCGTCCCGTCCGTCCCGTCCGTCCCGTCCGTCCCGTCCGTCCCCTCCGTGCTGTTCGTCTGCGTGCACAACGCCGGCCGCTCCCAGATGGCCGCCGCCTTCCTCACCCGCCTCGGCGGCGACCGGGTCGAGGTCCGCTCGGCCGGCTCCGCCCCGGCCGAGGCCGTGAACCCGGCCGTGGTCCAGGCCCTGGCCGAGGTCGGGATCGACATCTCCGCCGAGACCCCGAAGGTGCTCACCACCGAAGCCGTTCGGACGTCCGACGTCGTGATCACCATGGGCTGCGGCGACGCCTGCCCCTACTTCCCGGGTAAGCAGTACCTGGACTGGAAGCTCGACGACCCGGCCGGCCAGGGCGTCGACGCGGTCCGCCCGATCCGCGACGAGATCGAACGGCGGATCCGGGGCCTGCTCGCCGACCTCGGCATCGAGCCCCGCTGACGGCGGCGACGAACGGGCGGGGGCCTCGGGCGAACTGCTGCCCCGCGCGGCGGGCAGCGGAGCACCGGCCCCGCCGGAAAGATCGATGTCAGGCCGTGCGACGCTGGAGCGATGCCGCCCGTCTTTGCCCCCGCGGAGCCGATAACGCCCGATCCCGTGGGCGACGTGCCGAGCACGCTGCTCACCCAGTCCTGGCTCGACCTGTCGTTCCTGCACTGGGCCGCCGACCCCGCGGACGTGGCCCCGCTCCTCCCTCCCGGGACGGTGCCGGACACGCACGACGGCCTCACCTACATCGGCCTGGTGGCCTTCCGGATGCACCGCGTGGGCTGGTTCAAGGTGCCGGGCGTCCCGTACCTCGGCACCTTCCCCGAGACCAACGTGCGGCTCTACTCGGTGGACCGGCACGGGCGGCGCGGCGTGGTGTTCCGGTCGCTTGAGGCCTCGCGGCTGCTGCCGGTGGCCATCGCCCGCAGCGCCTTCCGGCTGCCCTACATGTGGGCCAGGATGGAGATCCGCCGCGACGCGGACACCCTCACCTACACCAGCAGGCGGCGCTGGCCCGGACCGCGCGGCGCCCGCTCCCGGATCGCCGTCCGCGTCGGCGGGCGGATCGAGGAGCCGACCGCCCTCGAACACTTCCTGACCGCCCGCTGGGGCCTGCACAACGCCTTCTTCGGCCGGACGGTGCACCTGCCCAACGTCCACCCGCGCTGGCCGCTGCACCGGGCCGAACTCCTGGAGTGCGACGACGAGTTGGTGGCCGCGGCCGGCCTGCCGGCGCCGGCCGGGCCACCGGTGAGCGTGCTGTACTCCCCGGGCGTGCCCGTCCGCTTCGGGCCTCCCGCCCGCCCGGGCGGCCTGCCCACCCCCTGAGCCCTCCTCCGCACCGACCCCTTGCCAGGCGCGCCCGACCCCCGCTTCGATGCGAGTAAGCGAGGAATGGGAGGGGTTCCCGTGCAAGAGATCTGGTTCGCCGACGTCCTGCGGCACCTGCGCGTGCTGCTCGCCGCGTTACCGCCCCTGATCGAGGAGTACCGCGAGCGGCGCATCGCCGGCGGGATCGAGGGCCTGCTGGAGTGGACGCTCCCGTGGGGCATGGACGACGGCGTCGGGAACGTCCGGCTCACGGTGGTGGAGGTCCCCTCGGGCTGGGGCGAGCGGAAGCGCGTACGGGTCGTCGTGGCGGCGGACGCGAAGCCGTTCCACGAACGGAAGGGCTCGGACGACCTGCCCCTGCCCCGCTACGACGAGAAGGCCCGCCGCCCGCTCTGGTTCCCCCGGAGCGCGAGCCTGGCCAGCGAGATGGCCGGGTACCTGTTGGACCACGTCGACGGCGACACGGGCTCGCTCCGCGCGGAGGCCGGGAACGCGGCGAGCTTCACGGTGGTGATCATGCCGGCCGAGGCCGGGTGATTCCGCCCGGGCGTCGTCTGGAGGAGCCACGATCACTGGCGCCATGATCACCGGTCGACCGACCGGAGGCCGGACGCTGCCCCCGAACCCGCGTCGCCGGCGAGTCGAGTCGTTGAACGCGGTGACGGGCACGGGGACAGGCGGACGGCACCGGTCGCGACGGCCGCCCGGTACCGTCCGCCTGTCGGGACGTCACCGCCCCCGAAGCCACCACATGGCCAGGCCGGCCACTGCTGTACCGCCGGCAGTGGCCGCTGCGCGCACAGCGCTGAACAGGGCCGCCACGGCCAGTCGGCGTGCCGTCCGCTGCACATTCCTTTTCATCGGGTACACCCCCACTCGTTGCCCGGCCGGACGCCGGAGCAGTACTCCCACTCTCATTCGCGTGCGGCAACAACACCTCAAACCGCGGGCGCCCCGGGCAACTTCGGCGATACCCTGCAGCAGGTAGCACTGCCCGCCCCCACCCGCAGCGGGCGAGGCGGGCGGCATCCAGACAGGGGGCAGACCATCCCAACGCCGGATCCCCGCCGACGTCTGCACAGCGAGTTGTCGGCCCTCAAAGCAGCTGCTGATGCCAAGTGCCGGGAGAACGGCGGTCGGCCGCTGTCTCAATCCGATATCCAAAAGGCGCTCCGGAAGCCGCCCTACAACATCCCCGGCTTCCGGGGGCAACGCGTCAGCGATTGGGTTCCGACCGACTTCCGGCGGGCCCAAGCCCCCTCCAGTGACAGCGAGGACGCCCTGTGGGCGCTGGTCTGCCTCTGGAGCGAAACCGCCGGTCGTGCCCCGGGAAAGCGACGGGAGTGGGTGAGACTCGCCGAACAGGCACGTGAAGCCCCTGCCTCCACGGAGGTCCGCGACCTCGGCCGCCCGGACGGCTCTGACGTCGCGGACCCGCCCTGGTCCGGCCCGGAGAGGTCCGCCCGGTACAAGGTCAGCCACTTCCCCCGCGACGGCGCGGACTCCCCGGTGGAGTCGTTGCACGAGCAGCCCAGTCAACTGCTCATGGCACGGCATCAGATAGTGCCGTTCACCGGCCGCCTCGATGACCTCAAACGTCTGACAGCATGGCGGGACGATCCGGTCGGGCCAGTGGCCGCCGTGCGGTTGCTGCACGGTCCCGGCGGGCAGGGCAAGACACGACTGGGCGCGAGATTCGCTGCCGACACACCTGCCGGCTGGCAGGTGTGGCAGGCCGCGTACACCGCCGGTTCCTCGACGGTACCGACCGCGAGAAGGACCGGGCCCCCGGGGCAGCGGGTGCTGGTCATCGTGGACTACGCCGAACGCTGGCCCGCCACCACCCTGATGGAGCTCATGCACGACCTGGCGCGTCGTCGCTGCGAGCGGCTACGGGTTCTGCTCATCGCCCGCTCCGCAGGCTCCTGGTGGCAGAACCTTCCCCACGACCTCCAACTCCTCGGCTACGCGGCGGGCGCGGTCGAGCTGGATCCCCTCAGGGACGGCGCGACCGGGGACCGGGCCGAGGCGTTCCTCGCGGCCCGCGACCGCTTCGCCGATGCCCTCGGCGTAGCGGACGCCGGAGCCGTCGAAGTCCCTGGCAACATCGACGATCCTGCGTTCGGGCTGATGCTCACCGTGCACATGGCCGCCCTCGTCGGGGTGGACCGGCTTCGGCGCGGCCTCAGCCCGACACCCGACCCCGATCCCGAGGCACTCTCCGTCTACCTGTTGAACCGCGAGCGCGCGTACTGGCACAAGCTCCACACGCTCGCCGAGGGTCGTGTGCGCATCGACGCCGATGTCATGGCCCAGGCTGTGTTCACCGCAACCCTGGTTGGCCCTCTGTCCGATGACGAGGCGGAGACGGCGCTCCAGCGGGTGCGCATCAAGTCTTCCGTGCCGGTGGATGAGATCATCGATGACCACGCATTGTGCTATCCGGCGAGCAATCCGCTCACCGTGCTCGAGCCGCTCTATCCCGACAGGCTCGGCGAGGACTTCCTCGCGCAGACCACCCGCGGCCACCACGCCTCCCGTCCGCTCAACCGCTGGGCCGTCAGGGCCGCCGAGCGGTTGCTCGCCCAGCCGGAGGCCACGGACCCACCGGTGTGGACACGTTCGGCCCTGACCGTCCTCATCGAGACCGCCCACCGCTGGAAGCACGTCGCCACCGGCCAGCTCTACCCCCTTCTGCGCAGCCGGCCTCAGCTGGGTTTGGAGGCCGGTGGTGCCGCGCTGGCTCGCCTTGCCGAGATTCCCGACGTGGATCCTGCGGTGCTGCAGGCCATCGAGGCCCAGGTCCCGGATCGGCGCGTCGACCTCGACGCCGGCATCGCGACGCTCGCGCAACGCCTCGCCGACCACCTCCTCGCCACGACCAAGGACCCAGCTGACCGCGCCCGGATTCACCATGACCTCAGCGGGCGGTATTTCAACGCGGGATTCCATGGCCAGGGCGTGGAACCTGCCCAGGAAGCTGTCGACATCTATCGGGAACTGGTGAAAGCGGACGCGTCGGCCCGGTCCGTTTACGAGCCAGCCCTAGGCCGGGCTCTGGACTTGCTCGGAATCCATCTCGAGCTGACCGGCCGACGCGACGACGCCCTCAAAGCAACCGAGGAGGCGGCCTCCATCTTCCGTCGTCTCAGTCAGGCCGAGCGCGAACGCTACGAACCCACGCTCGTACGAATACTGGCCAACCTCGCTGGCCGACACCAGTCCGACCCCGAGCGGCGCCGCGCCGTCGCTGCGGAGGCCGCCGAGCGTGGGAGGCGTTGGGCCGACGCCCTCCACGGCGGTGTCGAGCTGGCCGGAGCGTTGGAGAACCTCGGCTCCGCGTTGGCAGATCTAGGACGCCACCACGAAGCCCTTGCACCGACCCGTGAAGCCGCCGACATCCGGGCTCGACAGGCACGCGATGCTCCCAAGAAGTACGAGCCGGATCTCGCCCGGGTCCTGTGGGCCCTCGGGTCCCGCCTTGAGCGGGACGGGCAGCGAGAGGAGGCGCTGGCTGTGACCCAGGAGGCGGTCGACGTCTGTCGGCGACTTGCCGAGGCGAACCCCGCCGGTTACGAATCCGCCTTGGCCGAGGCGCTGAACAAACTGGGTATCCATCTAACGGCGTTGGGGCGGCTGGACGAGGCACTGGCTGCGACCCAGGAGGCGGTCGACGTACACCGGCGACTTGCCGTGGCGGACTTCACCGCCCACCAACTCTACCTGGCCAAGCTGCTGAACCACCTCAGCATCGATCTGGCGGCGGTGGGACGGCTGGACGACGCGTTTGGTGCGACCCGGGAAGTCGTCGACGTCTACCGATCGCTGGCCGCCACGGACCCAGCCACCCATGAGCCCGGCCTGGCTGTCGCGCTGGACATTCTCGGCGATCGTCTGTGGGGGGCGGGGCGGCTGGACGACTCGCGGGCTGTGACCCAGGAGGCGGTCGACGTCTACCGGCGTCTTGCCGTGGCGGACTTTTCCGCCCACTGGCTAGGCCTGGCTGCGGCGCTGAACCACCTCGGCGCCCGTCTGTCCCGGGTGGGGCGGTGGAAGTAGGCGTCGGCCGCAACCGAGGAAGCGAAACGAAACACGATCCGGAAGGCTGATGAAGCCAGTGGGTTCTGGCTCCACCGCGCGAACGGTGAGGTCAGACTCGCCGGTCTGGGGACCTCCGCGCTATACGTCTTCTCGGCGGCGGCCCGGGGCTGACCCTGGCCGCTCCCGCCGTCACCACCCGTCAGGGGCCGGCGG
Source organism: Kitasatospora sp. NPDC059722 (assembly GCF_042733235.1). Taxonomy (NCBI): domain Bacteria; kingdom Bacillati; phylum Actinomycetota; class Actinomycetes; order Kitasatosporales; family Streptomycetaceae; genus Kitasatospora; species Kitasatospora sp. NPDC059722. The sequence continues at coordinate 38,588 of NZ_JBHWGD010000043.1, read as the reverse complement.
GGCAGAGGTGGGTGTATTCGTGTGCGTGGGCGCTGTACAGCGTCGGCTGGTCCGGGGCCTCGTCGGTGATGAAGATGAAGTCCACCGTGACGTCCGGGAGATCGGCGACGGTGGTCCGCATGGTGAACTGCGGGAGGGAGTGGGTCTCGGGGACGCGTTCCCAGTGCACACCGGCGGCGGTGAAGGCGCCCGAGAGCTCCCGGAAGCCGGGCGGTCCGGGGAAGGAGCCGTACTCACCCGGCCCGCCGACCGGAAGGACGACGTCGTCGTACCACGTCCGGACGGAGACCGTGTTGACGATCCCGCACCGGCACACGTCGACCGACATGCACCCGAACCGGAACCACTGCGGCCACGGCAACTCGTCGACGACGCGCCCCGAATCCTCGGCCTCGCCCCGCTCGGGCACCGGGTACGGCCCGAGCGGGCGCAGGCCGGCGAAGTCCCCGGTCGAGCCGTACCGCGTCAGGAGGTCCACGAGCGCTGCTGTCGTCATGCGTTCATGATCGCACCGGGTGGCCGGGCAGCGGGGTCAGTCGCACAGGGCGGAGCTGAGGACGTCGAGCATCTTGGAGCCGGAGACGGTCATCGTGTTGGAGACCAGTGAGGCGTGGCGGCCGTTGGGGGCGAAGACGGGTCATCGTGGTGTAGCCGGGCACCCCGCCGCTGTGGCCCCAGGCCGCGCCGCCGCAGCGCAGCGGGAAGGTCTGGAGGCCGAGGCCGTAGCCCGTGCCGCATTCTGTGAGGTTGGATTCTGCGATTCCTTGATGCCGCTGGTGTGCTGGAGGAGCCGGCGCACGGTGATGGTGTTGCCGTCGAAGCCGTTCCCGTCCACGACGCCCGGAAGGTAGCGCTCGATGGGTGCGTCGAGGGAGACCTTGCCCTCGTCGACGATGCGCGCCGTGCACGAGAGCGTTATCGGTCAATCGGCTGTCGGCTGTCGGCTGTTGTCAGCGGAGGGCGCTGGGCGCCGGCCCGAGGCGGAGTCCCTCGGGCCGGTCCGGCGTCGCTCACTTGAGGCCCAGCATCTTCTGGATTTTCGGGGGGATCGAGATGTACCACGTGCCGTCCGGCCGTCGTTGTTTCCCGAGGAGCCGCTGGGCCTTGACGCTCTCGTGTTCCAGCACCCTTGCCCAGGCGCTCCCTTCAGGGGTGTCCCGGCCGAGCGAGTCGGGATCACCGGGAACCTGGATCATGAAACCGGGGGCCTTCGCGAGCCGGCGCACCAGGTCCAGCACCCCCGCCTCGTTCTCCCACTTCTGCGGGATGTTGAGGTTGGGCTCCGCCTGCGCGTGCCCCTGTGCCGGCGCGGCCGCGGCGGACGAGGAGGCTTCCGCGGGGGCGCTCTCGGTGACGACCGGCGGGGGCTCCGTCGGGACGTAGTCCCGCTGGAGGTCCGCCGTGGTGTCGCGGTGGCGCTTCAGGGCGTTGTCGATCAGGTCGCGGTAGTCGTCCTTGCCGGTGACCGGGTGGACGGGACGCGAGAACGGGTCGTAGTCGACGCCGAAGTTCGCGGCCATGTCCATCACGAAGTGGTAGCGGTGGATGTCGGTGAGGTCGCGACGGTAGTCGGTGTACCAGAGGCTGAGGAGCGAGAAGGCGAGGGCCTTCTTCTCCTCCGGGGTGGCGCCCGCCTCGTGGGCGAGCCTGATCAGCTTGCCGGTGGTGCGCGACGGGCCGAGCGAGACCGGGTAGCCCAGCCGGCCGGCGGTCGCGACGTGCGGGTCCAACTGGTTGGGGGTGGCCGCTGCGCCGCGGAAGGTCCGCTCGACGGGGGTCCGGTCCAGAGGGGGGTTCGGAGGCGGATCGGCCGTGGTGCTCGTCCAGTTGGGATACGTGCGTTCCGACGCGGGGTCCGGGACGTCGCCGAGCACGTAGCCCCTGAACTCGATGTCGGAATCCTGCTGCGCGGCCCTCGCGTCGGGCTCGGTGGTGGGCTTGATCTCCTTGACGGTGACGTGGTGCGCGAGGTCCTTCGGCTCCGCCATGTACATGAGTTCCGCCACGTCGTGGATGGTCGAGATCAGCGTGGAGAACGACTCGGTGTGGGGTGAGCCGAGGATGTCGTTGATCGTCTTCGTGCCGTGCTCGACGAACGGGAGGTACAGGCGCTTGAGGGCGGCCAGGTCCGCGCTGCTGCTCCCGAGGTGCTGCGTGAACTCGGCGTTGCCCGTCGTGTTCGCCGCCAGCCACGGGATCAGCTTCGTCTGCACGAAGTTCGAGTTGGACGCGTGGATGTCGGAGTCCTGGCGGACGGACAGGGCGAGGTCGCGCTCGATCTCGGCCATCGGGAGGGACTTGACCCGGTCGAGGACCGCCGAGGCCGCCTGGTCCTTCGTCTTGTAGACGCGGGAGAGCGCGTCCCGGGATTCCGCGCTCCGGCCTCCACCGTTCGCCGTCGGCATGGACGGCGGTGCGGGGGCCGTGACCCACTCCGTGAGGACCTTGACGATCGAGGGCCGTTGGGCCGGGTCGTACCACCGCCGATGGAGGTCCGGGTGGCCCTCCAGGCCGGCGCCGATGTCGTGGTAGCTGCGTTCCGCGTCCTCCTGGACGGTCTTCTCGACCTCCAGGACCTTCGGCGCGTCCCAGCGGGCCAGGTCGTCGGCGTCCATGTGCGGAAGGTCGGTGCGGGTGGCGGTCTCGGGTGCGTCGGGGGCGCCGTGCGGGTGGTCCTTGACGACGGCGGTGTGGTCCACCGTGTCCTCGATGGTCTCCAGGTAGCGGTGGGGCACCTCGGCGGAACTGCTGACGTCGTGGCCCATCACGCCGTCGCGGTGGACGCCGGGGCCGTCGCCGTTGCGGCGGAACAGGCTGTCGGGGTCCTGGTACTCGTCCTTGAGGCCCAGGTAGTGCAGGACCTCGTGGACGACCCGGGGCATGTGGGTGTCGTCGTGGGCCGGGTCGACGGGCACGTTCCAGGAGCGCTGGTCGAGCGGCACCCGCTGGTCGCTGCGGCCGATGGTGATGGCCTCGGGGTGGTCGTCGCCCGCGACGAGCTTCAGGTCGAGGTGGAACTGGTCGCCGGAGCGCGGGAGTTCGAGGCCGCCGTTGAGGTGGTGGTCGATCGCGCGCTGGATCCGCTCGTGCACGCCGGCCAGCTCGCCGGCCGACATGCCGCTGTGCCCGAGGTTCACCGGCAGCTCGACGGTGTGGTGGCGGACCCAGGTGCCGTTCTCGGCCTGGACGCGGCGCACCACGGAGCGGACCAGGGTCTGCGAACCGGCCAGCGAGTGCGGGGCGTTGCCCTTGAGCGGGTCACGCGCGGGGTCGAAGCGCTCGGTGTGCACGCGGGTGGTCGGCGCGCCGTCGAGGCGGGAACGCCAGTCGGGCGAGGCGGGCTGCCGGACCGGGCGGGCGACCGGTTCGGGGGTGGGCTCCGGGACGTGGACCTGCGGGACGACCGGGACGACGACGGAAGCGGGCTGTTCGTGGGTGTCGTGCGGGGTGCCGGGGTCGCTTTCGAGGCGTGGGGGCGGCGGCAGTTCGACGCTCACCGCGACGTGGTCGCCGGTGTGATCGGGCGAGCCCGGTTCGAAGTCCTGGTTGCCGCGCGAGCGCGGGATGACGGTGACGTCGTCGCCGTGCAGCACCACCGGGCCGTCGCTCTGGAGGGTCTCCAGCCGGTCCATGAGCTCGCTGCGCAGGGCGGTGGCGACCGCCTCGGCGCGTTCCTGCCCCAGCTTCAGGGACTTCCCGAAGTGGGGGAGGCCCTGGTCGAGGACGTTCGCGCGTCCCTCGACGGTCACCACCGGCGGGCCGCCGCCGTCGCGGGCGTTGCGCACCCCGAGGTCGGCGACCTGGCGGGCGGTGGAGCTCAGGGCCTGCTGCCGGGGAGCGGTGAGGTCGGCGGAGCCGCCGTCGAAGGCGATCGGGCCGAGGTCGACCCGCACCGGCTCGTGCGGTGCGGCGGGCAGCGGGGGCTCGGGCGGTGCCGTGTGGGGCGGGAGCGGCGGCGGGACGTCGGGGGCCGTGGAGGTGTGCTCGGGGGTTGTGTGATGGACGTCGACCGGGCCGGTGGAGACGTGATCGGCCGGGGTGTGCTCGACCGTGGTGTGATCGACCGGTGCATGGACGGACTGGGGCTGGTCGACCGGGGCCTGGGCGGTGGGGTTGCTTTCCGTGTGGGTGACGGCCGGCTCGCCGGTGGTTCGCACGGGGGCGGCGGTTCGGCTGTCCGTCGAGGTGCTGGTGCTGCTCGTTTCGGTGGTGACCCGGGGGGACTGTGCCGGTGTCTGCGCCGGTGTCTGCGCCGATGTCTGCGCCGGTGCCTGTGCCTGTCCTTCGCCGGGACGGGGCTGGTTGGCCGTTGCCGTGGCCGTGGTGTTGTTGCCGCTCGTGGCGGGGGAGTCGGTGGTGCGCGAGGCGTCGGCGCCGGTCGTCGTCGGCTTGTCGGCGACGGCGGGTCCGGTGATCCCGGTTGTACCGGGCGTACCGGTCGTACCGGGCGTCTCGGCGGGGCGGGTGGCTCCGGCGGTCGTGTCGGTCGGCTTGGTCTCGAAGCCGGGGAGGCCCAACTCCTGGTGGGGCGTCGGGGCCGAGGTCGTGGTTTCGCTGCCGTGGAGGCCGGATCCCGTCGTGCTGCCGGTTTCGCCTCGCGATGCCGTCGTCCGGGCGGGTGACTCGACGGTGGTGTCCGTGGTGCGGGGGCTGGTCCGCTCCTGCGTGCCGACGGAGGTGTCGGGCTGCCCGTGGGTGGCCTCGTTCGTCGTGTGGCTCTCGGAGACGGACGGCGTGTTGACGGTGCGCACGTCGGGCGTGCCGACGGAGTGGGTGTCGGTGTGGGTGCCGATGTCCTCCGAGACCGTCACGGGCCGGGTGTCGGGCGTCGTCGTCTCCTTGACCCCGGCGGTGTTGTCGCCCGATCCGGTCCGTATCGGGGCGGGCGCGGTGTCCGTCGGGTGGACGGCAGGTGTGTGCACATCCGGCGTGTGCACGTCCGGCGCGTGGACGTCCGGAGTGTGCACGTCGACCGGGTGGACGTCCGGGAGATGGAGGTCCGGAGCCTTGATCTCCTTGAGGTTGACGGGGTCGATCTTGGTCTTCCCCTCCTCCTCGCCGCGCCCGTGCTTCCCGCCGCCCAGGGCGCCGATCAGGCCGGAGGTGAGGGCCGAGGTGTAGTCGGCGTCTCCGCCGAAGGCGGCGGTCATCGTGGCGGTGGTGATCACACCGGTGGCGCCGCCGACGGCGAGCTTGCCGATCAGCGAGCCGCCGAACTTCGGTGCGAACGCGCCGAGTCCGCCGCCGAGGATGCCCCCGATGGCGCCGCCGATCGCGCCGCCCTCGACGGCCTGGATGGTGCTGTCGGTGTCCCACTTGGTGCGGTCGTGCAGGAGCAGGATCTGGATGCTCTGGATCAGGGCGTCCATCCCGACCATGAACCCGACGCCGGAGATCACCGACACCAGCAGCCGGCGGAGGATCATCTGGACGATCAGGCGCGCGGAGGTGATCGCGGCCGGGATCGCCTCCGGTGCGGCGAACGAGAGGGTGCTCAACTCATACGCGAGCCAGATGAGTTGAGCGAGGACCATGAGTTTGGCGTATTCGACCTGCACCCCGGTGTTGTCGCCCAGGTCACCGATCTGGTTGGCGGCCTCGGCCATCTGCGGCAGGTTGGTCTGCAGCTGCTGGGTGAACGCGTTGAACTGCTCGGCGACCGGGCCGCTGATGCTGTTCCGCACGCCGAGGGTCGCCGGACCGATCTCCTTGGTGATCGAGTCGAGCTGCTGGGCGGTGTCGTACCAGGCGGCGCCCAGCGCCCGCAGCTTGTCCTCGTCGCCCTTGGGCCAGGACTGGCCGACGGCCAGCCGGGCGACCCAGGCGAGCTCCGGGGGCATGTCGATGCTCATCCGTGCACGGGCCTCTCGGGGGCGGGCCGGTGCTCGCCGGCGCCGGTGTTGATCCGGCGGACGGACTCGATGTTGTTGTCCTCCAGGCGTTCGAAGTTGACGGCCATGGTGCGGATGCCCTCGGCGGTGCTGTGGACCACCTGGCCGATGCCGCCGATGCCCTTGTGGATCTCCTGGTGCGGGGCGTCGTACTGCTTGAAGAACTCCTCGCCGGTGGCGTCGTCGCCCCAGCACGGGCCCAGGTCCGACAGCCGGCCCTCCAGCCCGCCGGCGATCCCCTTGAAGCGGGCCGCGAGCTGCTGGACGTAGGGCAGCTGGAGGTGCAGTCCGTCGGTGTCGACCGAGAACGACTCGTTCGCCATCGTCAGTCCTCCGTTCCGCTGCGCCGGGCGCTGCCGCGGGTCGCCGAGGGGCCGCCCGCGGCGAGGTAGTCCCGCACCGAGTCGGGCATCGTCGGGTCCTCGGCGAGCATGGCCGTCGGATCGGCCTTGCCCTGGAGCAGGTCGGCGACCGAGACGCCGGGCGGCAGGCCGAGCGACGTCAGCTCGGCGACCTGCTGGAGTGCCTGGGCGCGGGCCTGCCGGATGGTGGCCAGCAGGAGCTCGGACAGCTCCTTGGGAGCCATCCGGCGGAAGGCGCCGGTGGGGAAGTCGATGGCGGTGACCTCGCCCTGCGCGGTGACGGTCACCTCGACGGTCTGACGGGGGGCCGTGGCGGTCGAGGTGACCTCGTTGATCCTGCGGCGGGTCTCGACGGCCTCCTCGCGCTGCCGGTGGTACAGCGCCAGCAGGTCCTCGATGCCCTGGTCGTACGGTGTGGTGCTCATGCGCCCCTCCTCGGGGGTGTCGTGCGGTCTCGCGGGCCGGCGGGGGCCCGGGGCGTGTCTTCCGGCTCGGGTCGGTGGGCCGGAGGACACGCCCGAGTGGGTCGGGTGCTCCGTCAGCCGAGGGCCGAGAAGCCCTCCTTGGGTGCGCTGCCCCAGGCGTCGCTCTCCTGGACCAGCAGGTCGGCGATGCCGCGGGGAGCCTCCGGTTCGGCCTCCGGCTCCTCGGCCGACTCGTCCTCCATGAGGAGCGGCTCGTCCCCGGCGGCGCCGGCCCCGCACGAGACGGTGGTGGGGTCGAAGGCGAACGCCGACTGCCCCGGTGCGGCGGCGGCCGGTGCCGAGCGGTCCGGCCGCCAGACCGCGAACTGCGGCTCCTCCGGCTCGGGTCGTCCCGCTTCCCCGCTCCAGGTGGCCGTTGCCTCCGTGGTGTAGCCGGGGGCCATGACCTCCTCCTCGTCCTCGGTCGGCACCGTCCAGAGCAGCGGGACGAAGGCCGAGCCGGCCGCCTCCCAGGCTTCGTGCTCCTCGTGCTCGCCGCTCTCGGTCGGCAGCGGCAGCGGCGCGGACAGCGGGTCGGCAGGCGAGGCCGCCGCCGGGGCCACCTCTTCGAGCTCGGGCTCGGGCTCGACCACGGTGATCTCGGGTGCCTCCGCCTCGACCTCTGCCTCCGCCGAGCTCTTTTTCTTCTCCTCGACGGTGGTGGCGGCGACCGCGACAGCGGCGACAGCGGCCGCCGCGACGATGACCGGCGCGACCGGCGCGACCGGCGCTGCGGGCTCCTCCCACTCCGGCACGACGACCGGAGCGGCAGGTGCGACCGGCGCGGCTGGTGCTGCCGGAGCGGTCGGTGCCACCGGCAGCGGCAGCCCGTCCGAGCCGAGGACGGCCTGCTCGGCCGGAGCCTCCTGCCCGGCGATCGCAGCGGGTTCGGCGCCGAGAGGCGCGTCGCCGGAAACGGTGACGGGGCTCCCGCCGGCCGTGGTGAGACCGGGACCGCCCGCGAGCGCACCGGCGGTGATCTCCTCCTCCGCCGCGTCCAGTTCGTCCGCCCACGGCTCGATGTCGCTGTCCAGCAGACCGGAGGCGTCGCTGCGCTCGCCGGGCGCGTTCTGCCCGGCGGCGCCGCCGCCCATGCCGGGCATCATCGGCATCCCCATGCCGGGCGCCTCCGCTGCGCCCGCCGCGCCCCCGGCCGCGCCGAAGCCGGGCAGGACGGTGGCGCCGGGCGCGGCCTGGGCGTCGGGCAGGCCGAGCCCCGGGCCGTCCAGGTCGGCGGTCTTGACCGGCGGGAGGTCCAGGGCCGCGCCACCGGCGGCGGTGCCGAGCGGGGAGCCGACCTCCTCGCCGGTGAGGGGGCTGCCGGCCCACGGCTCGCCGTTCGCGTCCAGCAGGCCGGAGGCGTCGCTGCGTTCGCCGGGTGCGTTCTGCCCGGCGGCGCCGCCGCCCATGCCGGGCATCATCGGCATGCCTGCGCCACCCATGCCCGCGCCGCCCATGCCGGCGCCGGGGCCCTCGGAGACGAGACCGGTGCCGCCGGCCGGGGAGAAGGCGCCGGGGAGGCCGGACTCCGTCGTGGTCTGGCCGGGGAAGGCGGTGCCGGTGCCCAGGCCGTCGGTGAGACCGGGGAAGGCGGCCGGGGAGCCGGCGTCGATGCCGCTGCCCAGCCCGTCGCCAAGGCCGCTGCCGAGCCCACCGCCCAGGCCGTGCGAGCCGGTCCCGGAGCCGACGCCGGTGGCGCCGGGGAAGGCCACCGGCTTGCCGGTGCCGAACGTGCCGTGCGGGGAGGAGAGTTCGCCGGCGCCGCTGCCGGTGCCGGTCTGGCCGGGGAACCGGGCGCCCCGGGCGTTGGTGGTCGTCCCCGGCAGGCCGACCGGCGCGACGCCCGGCAGGTTGCCGAAGTCGCCCACGCCGGTGCTGCCGGGGAAGCGGACCCCGCTGCCGGTGCCGGGGTTGATCGCGTGGTCGAAGGCGAGCGGGTCGAGGCCGGCCGTCTCCGGCACGCCGGTGCCGGGCCCGCCCGTGCCGAGCTTGCCGGGGAACGGCAGTCCGGTGGTCGGCAGGCCGCTGACCGGCAGGCCGGTGCCGGGGCCGTTTGTGCCCAGGCCGCCGGGGAAGTGCAGGCCGCCGGTGCCCGGCCCGTCGCTCAGCGCGGAGAAGTTCTTGAGGCCGCCCGCGCCGGGGCCGTGGCCGGTCCCCAGGTCGCCGGGGAAGGGCTGCGGCGCGCCGCTGAACTTCTTCAGGTCGGGCATGTTGAAGCTCTTGGCGGGGCCGAGCTGGTTCGGGCCGCCGTGCTCGAAGTCCTTGAGGTCGGGCAGCTTGGTGTTCGGCGCGTTGGTGTCCGTCAGCTTGGGCTGGTTGACCGGCGGGGTGATCGGGGCCGGCGCGCGGACGGAGTCGATGGTGACCTGGTACTCGCCGGCCAGGCTCTTCAGCACCTTGCGCATGTCGGCGGTCATCATCTTGACCAGCTCGGGCTTCTGGCTGATCGGGATGAGCCCGTTGGACATCGCGGTCACGCCCTGGGCGATGGCCTGGTTGGCGTACCAGGTGTCGATCTGGGAGATCAGGTTCTGGGCGTTGACCAGGTTGACCGCGTTGTCCGCGAGTTGCTGGGGAACGGAGTAGGTGTGGGTCGAACCGCCGGACAGGACGTCGGCGGTGGCCTGCACCTGCTTGGAGAAGGTGGTCAGCATGGTCGTGAAGGCGTCGGCCGCGTCGCCCTTCCACGGGCCGTGCTCGCCGGCGAGGGCCTTGCCCTGGTCGACGAGGCTCTTGGCGACGCCGGCGAGGAGCAGCTGGACCTGGTAGAAGGTGTCGGCCGCGTTCTGCAGCGACTGCGGGTCGGAGACCGACTTGCCGTGGCCGCTGTCGTCGCCGGTGCCGGCGGCCATGCCGTTGATGGCGGCCTCGATCTGCTTCCAGTCCCAGGTCTCGTAGTCGCCCGTCGAGCCGGGGTCGCTGCCGGGCGCGCCGTAGACCGCGCCGTCGTTGCCCTGGTTGAAGCCGTTGCCGTTGTAGTTCGGGTCGCCCATCGCGCCCTCTCCCTCCTGTCGTTCCGCCGTCCGTCGGCCGTCCCGTCCGGTGTGGTGCCCGGTGTGTGGCCCGGTGTCCGGGCCCGGCGGTCCCGCCGGGTCCCCCGCGTGTGGTGCGGGGGACCCGGACGGGGTTCCTGCGCGGGGTCGTCAGGTGTTGCCGTTGCCCGGCTTGCCGCCGCCCCCGCCTCCGCCGCCGCCACCGGGGGCCGGGCTGCCCCCGGCATCGGTGACCAGGCCGCCGAAGTCCGCCGACGAGTTGCCCATGAAGGTCTGCAGCTCGGTCGACGCCATGTGGTTGGCGTCCTCGATGGTCTTGTACTTCGTCGCCAGGTCGATGACGCCCTGGTGCAGGTCGGTGAGACCCTTGGCCAGGTCGTCCAGCACCTTCTCGAACTGCTTCTTCAGCCCGTCGTCCCCGTTGGGGCCGTTGACCGCGATGCGCATCTTGTTCGCGTGGTAGAAGGCGCCCGGCGCGATGTTGACCGCGTCCAGGAGCTTCCGCGCGTCGTTGGTCGGCTGGATGAGCAGCTGGATGTTTTTCGCGAAGGTCTCCATCGAGGCCGTGTCCACGGACGTCCCGCTGTGCTGGCCGTCCGGGGGCGGCACCGGCGGCGCGGTGAACGTGGTGTGCGCCGTCGCCGTCCCGGTGCCCGTGGCGTCGGGGACGCTGGTGCTCCCGTGGTACGGGTCGATCGGGGGCTTCGGCTTCGGCTTGTAGTGGTTCGGGGGGATGTAGCCCGGCATGCCGTCAGCCCCAGAGCTGAACGCCCTGGCGCTCACCGTGGGAGTAGTACTCGTTGATGGTGCCGAGCATCTGCACGGCGGTGGCGGCCTTGGCCGTCATGTCGGCCGCGGCCTGGTCCCACTGCGCCTTGACCTGGGTGTAGGTCGCCTGGGCGTCGCTGGTCCACGCCTGCAGGTTGATCCTGGCCTGGCTGTCCAGCTCGGCCAGGGTCTGGTTGAGCTTCTGGGTGATGGCGTTCATCTCGCCGACGATGTAGTCGACTTGCTCCATCTGGACCGTGTACGTGCTCATGCTGCGTTCTCCTCGACTGGGACGGGGTGCCGGGGCGGTGCGGACCGCCGCCGGCGGTGGAAGGGGGTGGCTCAGACCGGGAAGCCGGGCAGGCCGGTGACGCCGGAGGCCATGGCGGAGGCCACCTGGCCGGCGATCTGCTGGGTGTTCTCGTGGGTGTTGGCGTACACGTTGGTGTTGGCCGCGAGCTTCTCCAGCATCGTGGTCAGCGCCTGGTTGACCTTCTGGAAGTCGGTCAGCCAGTCCTGCATCGCCTGGTGGTAGACCTGCGCGGCCTCGCCGCTCCAGCTGCCGCGCAGGCCGTCGATCTGGCCCTCCATCTGCGCGTACGAGCCGCTGGCCTCGTCCAGGGCGGTCTGGAAGGTGCCCTGGGCGGCCGTCATGCCCTGGATTTCCACGGAGGTCAGTGCCATGGGTACGTCCTTTCATTTCGGGGGTCGCACGGCGCTCGCGCACCGTGCGGGGTCTCGGAGCCGGGGTCAGGAGTGCACCAGGGGTGCGGTGCCCGGCGTCCGGGGCTCTTGGGGGACCGGGACGGTCTGCGGCGGCGGCGCGGCTGGCGTCTCCGGTGCGGTGGGCACGGGCGGCAGGTCCTCGACGGTGACGGTGCGCGCGCGGGCCGAGCGGGCCAGCGCGTCGCCCAGCCGGTGCGCCGCGAACGCGCCGCCCTGCGGCGGCTGCGTGGTGTACCGCGCGACCAGCTCGGTGCCCGCCGCCTCGCCCAGCTGGAAGCCGAGCGAGCGCAGGCGGCGGTCGGTGAGCGTCACGAGCTCCTCCGCGCGGTACGCGGCGAGTTCGACGTTCTCGGCGAAGGCCTCCATCAGGTCGGTGTGCTCGCCCAGCACCTCCATGACGTGGGCCGTGCTGCCGCTCAGGGCCAGCACCACGCCCGGCCCCGAGGCGGCCAGCCGGGTCAGCGACGTCAGCACGGCGGTGCGGGCGGCGGGTGCGCGCTCGGCGAAGGCCGGGTCCAGGTCCAGCAGGAGGAGCCCGCCCTCCGCCTCGGCGCAGGCGGCGGCGAACCGGAACCCGGGCTGCTCGGCCCACCGGGCCGGGACGGTGGAGAGCGCCAGCCGGTGGGTCACGCCGGTGGACAGCAGGCCGAGTTCGGCCAGGCCGCGCCCGTATAGCCCGGCGAGCGCCCGACGGCCGCCGCCGGGCGGGCCCTGGAGGATGATGTTGCCCAGGCCGGCGAGCGGTTCGCCGGCGTCGCGGAGGCGGGCCAGCTGCGTGAGGCGGGAGCGCAGGGTCCGCCGGGCGCCGTCCAGGCCGACGAGGCCGTCGATGCGGCGCAGCGCAGGCGTGTCGAGCGGGAGAGTGCCCTCGCTCACGGGGACCGGCGCGGCGGACGCCGTCGGCGCGGTGGCCCGGGCGGCCGGCTGGGTGGCCGGTTGGGCGGCCGGTTGGACGCCCGCCTGGTCGCCGGGGACGGTGATGACGTCCTCGCTGCTCAGCCGGCTCAGTTCGCTGTCGTCGGTCGGCGGGTGGACGGCCAGCCGGGACGCCTGCCGGCTGATCATCTCCTCGAAGACCTGCCGGGCGACGCGGCCGTTGCCGAACGTGGCGCCCTTCGGCACGTCCTCGAAGTAGCGGTTGAGCGCCTCCAGGGCGCCGGCGTCCAGTTCGTAGAAGTGCTTGGCGCACAGGCCGCGCACGATCGTGACCAGCTCGGCGGGGCTGTAGTTGGGGAACTCGACGGTCCGGGCGAAGCGGGAGGCCATGCCCGGGTTGGAGGCGAGGAACTGGTCCATCTGCGCCGAGTAGCCGGCCACGATGACGACGATCTCGTCGCGGTGGTCCTCCATCAGCTTCATCAGGGTCTCGACGGCCTCCTGCCCGAAGTCCGGTCCGCTGCCCCGGGACTGGTTGGTCAGGGTGTACGCCTCGTCGATGAAGAGGACGCCGCCGAGCGCCTTGGTGAAGACCTCGGAGGTCTTGATCGCGGTGCCGCCGATGATCTGGGCGACCAGGTCGGCGCGGGCGACCTCGACGATGTGGCCCTGGCTGAGGATGCCGAGCTCGGCGAGGACGGCGCCGTACAGCCGGGCGACGGTCGTCTTGCCGGTGCCGGGCGGCCCGGCGAAGACGAGGTGGCGGCTCATCGGCGGCATCGGCAGGCCCATCTCCTGGCGCCGCTGGGCCATCTTGTTGACGTTGATCAGGCCGGTGACCTCGTGCTTGACGCTCTCCAGGCCGACCAGGGCCTCCAGTTCGGCGAGCGGCCCGGTGCCCAGGTGGCGCGGCGCGCCCGCCGGGTCGGCCGGTCCCTGCCCGCCACCCCCGGCCGGCGCGGTGCGCTCGTCGCCGCCGGTGTCGAGGCGCTCGACCGAGACCCGTCCGCCGGACTTGAGCTGGTGGACCGCGGTGCCGCCGTTGTCGCGGATCTCGCAGTCGTGCACGCGCACCGGCTCGTCGGTGTTGCAGCGCACGCCGTCACCGGAGTTGTCGAAGACGGCGCAGTTGTCCAGTTCCGCGCGGGAGGACGCCTGGACGTTCAGGCCGTGGCCGCGCGCGCCGCTGATCCGGCAGCCGACGGCCGTCACCGCGCCGCCGCCCGAGACCTTGATGCCGTCGGCGTCCGAACCGGCGAACCCGCTGTCCCGGGCGGTGAGTTCGCAGTCGGGGCCGACGACGGTCCGGCAGCCCTCCAGGAGGGTGGCGGTCAGCTCGGCGCGGGCGCCGCCGGCCATCGCCAGGCCGGTGCCCGCGGTGGCGCGCAGGCGCAGACCGGTGAGCGACGCCTGCGCGCGGTCGGCGAGGTCCAGGCCGATGCCGCCCGGACCGCCGTCCATCGTGAACTCGCCCTGCCGCACCGTCAGTTTGGCCTCGCCGGTGGCCCTGGCGGCCACGCCCGCGCCGGTCACCGTGAGGTCGGCGCAGTCCGCCTCGCCGCCGGCCTCGACCAGCAGGCCCACCGGCGTGCCGGCGATCCGGCAGTGCTCCAGCTGCGCCCGCGAGCCTGCGGCGACCTGCACGCCGCCGCTCGTGGCGCCCTCGATGACGCAGTTGCGCAGGACCGGCGCCGCGCCGCCGCTGACGTGGACGGCCTGGCCGCCCGAGCCGGTGAACGTGCAGTCGGTCAGCAGGGTCTGGACGGCGCTGGTGAGGTAGGCGTCCAGGGCGGCGCTGCCGGTGACGGTGAGTTTGCGCAGGTCCGCGCGGCCGTTCTGCTCGACGGCGATCGCGGGCTTGCCGCTGCCGTCGATGCGGCAGGACTCGACCAGCGCGGTGCCGTGGCCGTTGACGCAGATCCCGTTGCCCCGGGCGCCCCGGACGGAGCACTCGCGCACGGTCAGCCGCCCGTGCTCGGCGACCACGACGGCCGACGAGCCGACGTCGGTGATCTCGCAGCGCTCCACGACGTTGCCGCCGCCGGAGGTCACGACGATCCCGGCGCCCTGCGTATTGGTCACCGTGCAGTCGCGCAGGCCGAGCACGCCCTCGTGCCAGGCCAGGACCGCCGCCCAGGCCTCGCCCGCGACCTGGCAGCCGTCGAGCGCGGCCTGCCCGCGCCGCACGTCCAGGACCGGCGCCTCGCGGTCCGCGCCGCTCAGGTGCAGGCCGGACAGCTGGACGGCCTCCGCGTCGAGCACCACCGTGCTGCCGGCCGCGGAGTGGATCCGCACGGTGCCGGCCGGGCCCTCGGCGGCCAGCGTCACCGCCTTGGTGACCGTCAGCGCCTCGTCGTAGCGGCCCGGTGCGACGGTGATCAGCGCGCCGTCCACGGCGTCGGCCAGGGCGGCGGCGATGGACCGGTGGGCGCCCGGCCGGTCGCCGGACACCAGGAGGACTTGCCGGGTCACTTCTCTGCTCCCTCGATAGGTGCACGGGTGCCCTGGGCGGCGCGGGCCGACGGCTCGGGCGGGGCGGTGATCAGTCCGGGCGGGGCGGTGAGCGGCGGGCCGCCGGGCCCGGGGCGTCCGTGGGTGGGCAGTTGCTCGGCGGCCTGGGTGAGGCCCTCCAGGGCGATCTCGTCCAGCGGCAGCCGGGGGGCGTCCGGGTCGGTGTCGTCGTCGCCCTCGGACGGCAGCAGCTCGCGCAGCAGCACCGGTTCCGTCGCGGAGCCCGCGCGCAGCACCTTGAAGGCCGTCCCGGGCGGGAAGAGCACGCGGTCGGGGTCGGAGGGGTCGAGCAGGCTCGTCCGGCGCGCGGTCATCGACCAGATCAGGAAGTCGGTGGTGCCGTCGCCGGGGGTCTCGGGCACGGTGATCCGCGCGGTGCAGAACGCCCACTCGGTGGCCGCCCTGCCCTCCTCGTACCAGTCGAGCTCCGGACCGGAGACCGCGGCCCGCAGCAGGGCCACACCCCGGTACGAGGGCAGGCGGTTCAGCCCGGACGCCACGCAGCGGGCCAGCGGCACGTGCGGGCCCGCCGTTCCGGCGCGCACGGCGGCGTCGACGGCGGCGCTGTCGCCGGAGAGGTAGAGGCGTACGGCGACGAGGTCGGTGAGGGCGTCGCCGTCCAGTGCGCGCGAGGAACTGCGCAGGCCCGGCGACTCGGACATCACCCGGGCCACCGTGCCCGCGACGGCGTGGTACTGGGCGCTGAACTTGCGGCGCACCCAGTCGCGTTCGCGCTCCAGCCCGCGCTCGGGCGGCAGCGCGAGGGCGGCGGCCGACGGGACGGGCTGCACGCGTACGGCGGTCGCGCGGGTGGCGGCCGGGGGAAGCGTCGGCGTGGTGGGTGTGGTGGGCGCGGTGGGCGGGGGCGCCGGGGCGTCGAGGGCAGGGGAGGGCTCGACGGGCGGCGTGCTGGGGGCGCCGGACTCCAGGCGGATCCGGGGCATCGCCGGGACGGGCGCGGGGGTGGGAGCGGGCGTCGGCGGGGCTTCGGCGGGCGGGGCCGTCGGCGCTGCCTCGGGGGCGACGACAGGGGCGTTCGACGGCTCGATGGACGGCAGCGGCGGCGTGACGGGCGCGACCGGGGGGACCGGCGTCGCGGGCTCGGGTGCCGGGGCAGGCGTCGTCGGTTCGGGGTTGGCGGCAGGGGCGTTGGAGGGCTCGATGGACGGCAGCGGCGGCGTGACGGGCGTGACCGGGGGGACCGGCGCGACGGGCGCGACGGGCGCCACGGGCTCCGGCGGAGCCGACTCCAGCAGGGACGTGAGGACCGGGGGACTCGTCGGGGCGGGCGCGTGCTCGGGGAGGGCCTCGGACTCCGTCTCCAGCACGGGGACCTTCGGCTCGAAGGCCGGAGCCGGCCAGTCGGCGACCGGACCCGGGGAGGACGTCACCAGCGACGTCGGCAGCGGCAGCGGCGCGGAGACGGGCTCCGCCACCGGATCCGGGCCGCTCACCGGCTCCGGGTCCGGCTCGGCGACCGTCCCGGCGGCGGGCGTGGGCGCACTCACCGTCACTGGGTTCGGCTCGATGACAGCCCCGGCCGCCGGCATCGGCGCGCCCACCGTCACCGGCTCCACATCGACGACCGTCCCAGCTGCCGGCGTCGGCGCGCTCACCGGCACCGGGCCGAGCTCGACGACCCCCTCGGCAGCCGCCGTCGACACCGGCACCGACACCGGCGCCTCGACGGGCGCGACCGGCGGCTCCACCACCCGCACCGCAGGGGCGTCCGCATCCGCGTTCCACGCCGGCGGCTCCGCCAGGTACCCGGGCGCCGGCGAGTAGACCACCTCGCCCTGGAGCACCGGCCCGCCGCCGACGGCCTCGGCGGCCGTCGGCCCCGGCGACAGCACGACGCGCTGGCGCAGCGCGTCCGCCAGCACCTGTCCGAGCGCGCCGCTGCCCTCCGGCAGCGCGACCGGCCCGAAGTGGACGAACCGCACGCCGGTGCGGGCCGAGGGCAGCACGGTGCCCCAGAAGCGGGTCACGTCGGCCAGCGGCACGGCAGGTCCGCCGGGGCTGCCGAGGACGACGGTGAGCGCGTTCGGGTGGCCGGGCAGCGAGGCGATCAGTCGGCGCCGTCCGGCGGCGAGTTCGGCGGGCCGGGCGCTGCGCACCCACACGCCGCCGGGCACGGGTTCGACGACGCCGAGCGGGCTGGTCTGCCAGATGCGGTCGTAGGTGGCGAACTCCCACAGCGGCTTGGGGTAGCGGTGCGAGTCGCGTTCGGCCGCGCGGCCGGGCCGCAGGCGCAGCCAGCCGGTGCCGCTGTCGGCGGGGACGAACAGGCCGCCGCCGGCGGTGGGCAGCGCCTCGCCGTCGGGGGTGAGGACCGTCCGCCGTAGCTGGTCGGCGATCCGCTGGCCGACCGGCGGGCCCTCCACCGAGGGGTGGAAGACCAGGCGGAGGCTGCCGGGGCGGCGGGCGAGCAGGTCGGCGAGTGCCGGCCAGGCGGTGTCGAGGTCGGCGGGCAGCAGGTCCACCACGACCAGCGTGTGCTCGGGGTCGGGCGTGAGCGCCCCGGCGAAGGCCAGCGCGCTGGGCTCCGGCGGTCCCTTGGGGTGGACCAGCAGGGCGTGCCCGGCGGTCCGGATCCGCAGGGCGGGGCCGGCGGCGCGGGCGGGCTTCATCGCGAGGCGCACGGCTAGCCTCCCTGCACGGTGTCGGCGGCCGTCCGGGCGGTGAGCGTCGGGCCGTGGCCGAGGAGCTTGAGGAGGTCCTCCGGCAGCGCGGTCGCGGGGGCGCCGGTGATGCCGAGGGCCGTGCCGGCGCGGCTGTCGCCGAGCGGGTAGGCGATGCCCTGATCGGTCACCAGGAACGTCTGCGCGTTGCCGTTCTGGCGGGCGAGCTGCTCCAGGTCGACGGCGAGCATGCCGCGGGTCGGCGGGACGAGCACGGTCCGGGTCCCGGTGGCGGCCTGGCCGCCCTCGACGACCAGCTGGCTGGTCAGCCTGGTGCCGTCCGCGCGCTGGCGCAGGCAGGCGGTCTGGGCGCCGGCGTCCAGGCCGGGGGCGCCGAGGACGTCCGGCAGCGCGGTGAGCAGCGACTGGTCGGGGGAGACGGGGGCGGCGGCGATGTCGGTGGCGCCGACGGTCAGGACGGCCGGGGCGCCGGGGCGGGCCGCCAACAGGGCCGCGGCGGTGGCGCTGGCCGGGGCGACGCCGGCGTCGGTCATCACGTAGGAGTGCTGGACGCCGCCGGTGGCCGTGCGGAAGAGCTGGCCGACGGTGACCTCGTGTCCGGCGACCCGGCCGGCCGGCTTACCGGTGTCCGGGACGGCGGCGGCCAGCGGGGCGCCGGTGGGCAGGGCGCCGAGCCAGTTCTGCGGGGTGGGCACCGGGCGGTCGCCGTCCAGGCCGAGCGCGATGAGCGCGGTGTCGGAGGGCACGGGGTAGCGGACGCCGCGCCAGAGCAGCCAGTGCGAGCCGTCGGGGGCGGCGAGCAGCACCTGCCGGTCGTCGGGGAACGCGGCGGTCTGGCCGTCGGGGGCGAGGTCGAGCAGCTGGCCGCCCGCGAGGTCGGGCCGCAGGCACCAGGTCCAGGGGCCGGGCAGCAGGCCCGCGGGCGCGGGCAGCGAGTCGGGGGCGCCGGGGATGCCGACGGGGGCGCCGTGCGGGGTGGTGCCGAGTTCGGCGCCGGAGACGGTGTGGACGGCGCTGCTCTTGCCGCCGAGGAGGAGGGCGGAGGCGTAGTTGCGCACCGGCCGGAGCTGTCCGTCGAGGAGCAGGTACCGGTTGCCGGTCTGCTGCTCCACGATGATCGACCCGGGGTTGCGCCAACGGGTGTCCGCGACGGGCGCGATGAGCCCGTAGACGGCGAAGCCGACGCAGAGCAGCACCACGACTCCGGCGCCGAGCACGGTGGCGAGCGTGGCCCGCCCGGTCGGTCCCTCGCCGCGGCCGACGTCGCCCCGGACGAGGGCGGTGGCCAGGCGGGCCATGGCGAAGCGGTACGCCTGGAGGTGGTCGCGTCGTGTCTGCATGCCCGGCCCCCGCTCAGCTCGCCAGCACGCGCAGCGCGCTGTAGACGTGCAGGGCCTGGAGGACCAGCGGCAGGAGGGCGATCACGGTGGCCGTCTCCAGGATGTCCCCGGCGTGCCCCCAGATCGGCAGCAGCCGGTCCGTCAGCCGGGGCGCGCGGACCAGCAGGAGGACGGCCGCGGCGAGCAGCGCGGCGGGCACCAGGATCCGGGCGGCGGTGCCGTGCGAGGCGGCGTGCGCCAGCAGGAGCAGCGCCAGGCCGAGCGTGCCGGCGAGCACGGCGCAGACCCGCTGCAGGACGCCGGTGAGCCCGCGCGAGCGCAGCAGCACCGCGCCGGCGAGGACCAGCGGCAGCACCCAGTTGATCCAGCCGGGCTCGCGCACCAGGAACCAGAAGGCCGCGGCGTACAGCACCGCCGACGCCAGGGCCAGCGCGTCCAGGTAGTCGTTGGCCGCCCCGGCGGCGCGCTCCAGGCGGGCCTGGGGTTCGGGGGTGATGTCCTGCTGGAGCTCCTCGGCGTCGTGCGGCAGGGCGGGCACCCGCACCCCGGCCAGCCGCAGCGCCAGCCGCGGGCCGAGCTGCCCGAGGACGAACAGGGCCGCCGCGACCACCGCGAGGGCCTGCGCGGCGTCCCAGTGCGCGACGTGGACCAGGCCGGCACCGGCCGCCGCCGCGACCGCGGTGAGCAGCGCGGTGCCTGGCAGCAGGAACGGCAGCGGACGGACGATCAGCAGGACGCCGCAGACGACGGCCGTGGCGATGGCGCCGGCGAGGACCTCGGCCGGGCCGAGCAGGAACGCGTGGTCCGGCCCGCCGCGGAAGGTGAGCCCGGCGAGGGCGGCGAGGGCCATGGCGCCGACGGCGGCGGTCAGCACGGTGCCGCGCCGTGCGCCGGGCCGGGTGCCCACCAGGCAGGCGGCCGCCAGCAGCGCGGCGGCGCTCACGCCGGTGGTGGCCGCGGTGAGCGGTCCCGGGCCGCCACTGAGCAGGGCGGCGGCGAGGACGGCCAGCAGCAGGGCCCCGGCCGCCAGCGCGAGGCGGACGGTGGCCACCGGCTGCCAGCGGTCCGTCCGGCCGCCGATCACCTGGGCCACGCCGTCGGCGACGTCGTCGAAGTGCAGCGCGGGCAGCGCGGCCTCGGCGGGCCGCAGGTGGAGCACGTCGCCGTGCTTCAGCCCGAGGCTCTCGGGGGTGCCGTCGGGGTCGAGGGGGTTCTCGCCGAGCCGCTGGAGCACCTGTACGGTGCCGCGCTCCTGCGGGCTCAGCGTAAGCCTGCCGAGGAGCACGGGGAGCAGGGCCGAGACGGGGGTGGAGACGGGGACGGAGACGTCGAAGCGGCCGTCGGTGTGGACGACGGTCAGCCGGCACACCTCGGTGACCGGCGGGGCACCGGCGGGCGCGGGGGTCGACATGTTGCTCCTGGACGGCGAAGAGGCGGAAGAGGCGGAAGGCACGGTGGACGGGGCGGTGGACGGGAGAGCGGCGGTCACGCGGGCGTCACCAGCCCGGTCTGGACGAGGCGCACCGCCCGGCGGGTGACGAGCTGGGCGCGCCCGGCGGGCAGCGTGCGCGGCTTGGCCTCGCCGAGGAACTTGCCCTCCTCCTTGGGGTAGGAGAAGAGCAGCGCCGGGTTGCCGAGCTCCCACATCCGCCGCAGGACGGGGTCGGTCATCGACCGCATCGCCCCCGAGGTGCTGCGGGCGATGATCACGTGCATCCCGATGTGCTGCCCCTGCGCGAGGAGCGGGACGAGCGGCGCCAGCGGGGTGGGTGCGCCGGGCGCCCCCGCTAGGAGGTCGTAGTCGTCGACGACGACGAACAGCCGCGGGCCCTCCCACCAGTCGCGCTGCGCCAGTTGCTCCGGGGTGATGTCCGGCCCGGGCACCCGCTTGCCCACCGAGTGGGCGGCGTTCGCAGCGAGCTGGGCGAGCGAGTCGCGGTCGACGACGTAGCCCGCCCGGTACTCCTCGGGGACGGAGGAGAGCAGGCCGCGCTCGGGGTCGGCGACGACGATCCGGGCCTCGTCGGTGCTGAAGCGCGAGGTGATCGCGCGGACGGCCAGGCGCAGCGCGTTGGTCTTGCCGGTCTCGCCGTCGCCGAACACCATGAGGTGCGGGCTGGTCGAGAAGTCGTGCCAGGTGGGCTCCAGGCGCTGCTCGTCCCAGCCGAGGCAGAGCCGCAGGTCACCCTCGGCGGGCGGCAGTTGGTCGGCCGGCAGCCGGGTAGGCAGCAGGCGCACGCCGGGGGCGGGGGAGCCGGTCCAGAAGGCGTCGATCTCGGCGACGGCCGCCTTGGTGGCCGGGGTGAGGTCGGCGGTCCCGCCGGAGCTGTCCAGGCGCGGCAGCGCGGACAGGAAGTGGTGGCCGCCGGCGCTCAGGCCGCGGCCGGGCTGGTGCGGGACGGCATTGGCGATCCGCGAGCCGACCTCGGACTCCAGCGCGTCGCCGAGGCGCAGTTCGAACTTGGTGCCGAGCAGGTCGCGCAGGCGGGGCCGCAATTCGGACCAGCGCACTGCGGAGGCCAGCAGGTGCAGGCCGAAGGACAGGCCGCGGGCGGCCAGGTCGATGACCCTGGCCTCCAGGTCCTCGAAGTCCTGGCGCAGCGTCGACCAGCCGTCCACCACGAGGAAGACGTCGCCGTACGGGTCGTCGATCTCGCCGGCCGCGCGCAGCGCGCGGTAGGCGGCCATCGACTCCAGGCCGCGCGAGGTGAACTCGCGCTCGCGGCGCTCCAGCAGCTGCGTCAGCTCCTCCACCGTGCGCAGGACGCGGTCGCGCTCCAGGCGGGTGGCGACCGAGCCGACGTGCGGCAGGCCGGCGGTGGAGACGAGGCCGCCGCCGCCGAAGTCGAGGCAGTAGAACTGGATCTCGCCCGGGGTATGGGTGAGCGCCAGCGACAGGATGAGGGTGCGCAGCATGGTGGACTTGCCGGTCTGTGGGGCGCCGGCGAGCCCGACGTGGCCGTCGGCCCCGGACAGGTCGGCGACCAGCAGTTCGCGCAGCTGCTCGTAGGGGCGGTCGACGATGCCGAGCGGGACGCGCAGCGTGCCGAGCGACGTATGGCCGGCGGCGCTCATGCCGCGGACCGGGTCCGGCACGATGCCGGGCAGCAGCTCGTCCAGGCTGGGGGAGGCGGCCAGCGGCGGCAGCCAGACCTGCCGGGCCGGCGGCCCGCTCTCCTTCAGGCGGCCGACCAGCACCTCCAGGAGGCTCTCGGCGTTCGCCTGCTCGTCGGGCGCGGCGGCGGCCGGTTCGGGACGGCCGGTCGGGGCGAGTGCGGCCAGCGACTCGTCGGTGCTCTCGGAGCGCAGCACGCCCTGCCGCGCCAGGCCGAAGTCGGTCAGCACGCCGGACGCGCCGGCCTCCTGGGCGGGCTGCTCGTCGGCGGCGAGCGGCTCGGGCGCCGGGCCGGAGACGTAGGCGGCCTTGAACCGCACCAGGTTGGTGGTGTCGATCTTCAGGTAGCCGTTGCCCGGCGAGGACGGCAGCTCGTAGGCGCTGGCGACGCCGATCACGCTGCGCGACTCCATCGCGGAGAAGGTCCGCAGGGCGATCCGGTAGGAGAGGTGGCCCTCCACCTTGTGGATGCGGCTCTCGTCGAGGCGCTGCGAGGCGAGCAGCAGGTGCACGCCGAGGCTGCGCCCGAGCCGGCCGATGGAGACGAAGAGGTCCACGAACTCGGGTTTGCTGGCGAGCAGTTCGGAGAACTCGTCGACCACGATCAGCAGCGAGGGCAGCGGGGCGAGGCCGGCGCCGGCGGCCCGCGCCTTCTCGTAGTCGAAGAGCGAGGAGTACCCGGCCTCGCGCAGCAGCTCCTGGCGGCGGATCATCTCGCCGTTGATGGAGTCGCGCATGCGGTCGACGAGGTGGATCTCGTCGGCCAGGTTGGTGATGACCGCGGAGGTGTGCGGCAGGCGGTCCATGTGCAGGAAGGTCGCGCCGCCCTTGAAGTCCACCAGGACGAGGTTGAGCACCTCGGAGGAGTGGGTGGCGGCCAGGCCCATCACGAGGGTGCGCAGCAGCTCGCTCTTGCCGGAGCCGGTCGCGCCGATCAGCAGGCCGTGCGGGCCCATGCCGCCCTGCGCGGACTCCTTGAGGTCCAGCTCCACGACCTCGCCGTCGTCGGTGACGCCGAGCGGCACGGTCAGGCGGGCGGACTGCACCTGCCGGGGCCGCCACTTGGCGGCGACGTCGAAGGTGTGCGGGTCGCGCAGGCCGAGCAGGGTGACGAGGTCGAGGTCCGATTCGAGCGGACGGTCGGCCAGGTCCACGCTGCCGCTCGTGCGCATCGGTGCCAGCGAGCGGGCCAGGGCCTCGGCGGCGGTGGCGGTGAGCGCGTCGGCGTCGGCCGAGTCGGTGTCCTCGCCGGAGGCGAACTCGACCTTCCCGTCGTTCACGGTCAGCCGCAGCACCTTGGGGCCGCCGGGCATCGTGCCGGTGACGTCGAGCAGCACGACGTTGCGCAGACCGCCGCCCGCCAGGCGGGAGTTGGCGGGGATCCGCACGCCCTGGGCGACGACCACGACGAACGGCTCGGCGACGCTGGGCGAGGCCGCCGGGTCGTGCTCGGGGCGGTCGCGGACCTCCTGGCCGAGCAGGTCCAGCAGGGTCTCGGGGTCCTCGGCGGCCAGGCGCGCCGGCCCGGCGGCGTCCTCCTCGCCGGGGTGGGCGTTGTGCGGCAGCCACTTCAGCCAGTCCCACTGCGCGCGGGCGCCCTCGTCGCCGAGGAACGCCACCCGCAGCTCGTCGGGGGAGTGCAGGACCGCCAGCTGCCCGACGATCGCCCGCGCGAGGCCCAGCGCGTCCTCGGCCGTGCCGGCGAACTCGACGCTGCTGAAACGGCGCAGACCCACCGGGACGGGCAGCCCGGGGACGCTCTGGTGGGCGTGCGTGAAGCGGCGCAGGGACACCGCGCACAGCGGTTCCAGGTCCTCGACCGGCTTGGTGCGCGGCGGCAGGAACTCCAGGGCGGCGCGGCGCGCGCCCAGCCCGATCCGCACCCGCGCGAAGTCCTCGTGCCCGGGGCGCCGCTCCCACAGCCGGGTGCCGCGGGCCAGCGCCCACAGCTCCGACGGGTCCGGGTGGTCCCACAGCACGGCGGCGCGCTGCTCGGCCGCGGCCTGCCGGGCCTGGACGCGCTTCTGCGTCAGGTAGCGGAGGTAGTCGCGGCGTTCGGCGCGCATCCGGCGCCGGCGCTCGGCGCCCGGGCGGCCGATCTGGGTCAGCGTCATGCTGACCATCGCGACGCCCATCATCCCGGACATCATGTAGGTCGACGCACCGCCGCCGCGCATGGAGAACATCAGCACCATCGCGCCGGCGCCCAGGCCCATCGGCAGGTACATCAGCGCGGAGCCGAGGTCGGGGGTGGCGGGCTCGCCCAGCACTGGGGGCTCGGCCAGTTCGATCTGCCCCTCGGGGAGCGGGGGGCCGTCGGCGCGAGGCGGGCGCTTGACGAGGACCGTGCTCAAATCCCGTACTCCGTTTCCTCTTCTCCGCGGAGGAACGAGCTTGCCCCCAGTCGATCAACGTGGGATACGCGCGTGGTCTACGCGGCCGGGGGCCGCCTCGGCGGCGGGTTGCGGTGCGGCGAAGAGCGCCGGATATCGGACGGATATCGGGGGCTGGGAGGCTGTGGCCGCAAGCGGTGCCGTGCACGCGGCCGCCGCGAGGGGAATCCGCGCTCACGGAGATGCGCGCGGGAGCAGCGAAGGAACTCGCGCTCACGAAGATGCGCGCGGGAGCAGTGAGGAGGGCCGGCGACATGAAGGTCTGGAACAACACCGGGTCCTGACCCCGGCGGGTCGCTGCCCGCCGGGGTCGCCGTTCCGGCCCCGGCGGGCCGGGGTGTGTTCTACGCGACGCCCACGACGTACCCGGTCTTCGCCGGTGCTTCGGGTGCGTCGGCCGAACCGTCCAGCCGGGCCAGCACCCGCCGCACGTCCTCGGCGTCGGGCAGTCCGAGCCCGTCGAACAGCTCCTGCGCCTCGCGCAGCCGGTCGAGGGCCTCCTCGGTGCGGCCGAGGCCGTCGAGCGTCCTGGCGACGATCACCAGGGCGTGGCCCCGGTCCCGCTCGGCGGCGAGCTCCCGGCAGTCGGCCAGGGCCCGCAGCGCCTGGTCGAGGGCCTCCTCGTGACGGTCCAGCAGGCGCAGCGTGTCGGCCAGGCGGTAGCGGGCCTGCGCCTCGCGCAGCGGGATCCCCGCGGCCCGGCAGATCCGCAGGCACTCCTCCAGCGCGGTGACGGCCTGCTGGTGCTCGCCGAGCTCGTGCGAGGCCAGGCCGAGCACGTAGAGGGCGTAGGACAGGCCGGTCCACTCCTCCGCGTCGGTCAGGCCAGGCAGCAGGCGGCGACAGGCGGCGGCGGCCTCGGCGGGCCGGCCGTCGCGCACCTGGGCAAGCGCCGAGTTGAGCGCCGTCGCCGTCTGCCCGTCGCGGTGGCCGAGCGCGCGGGCCAGCGAGTTCGCCTCGTCGTAGAGGCGCACCGCCTCCTGGTAGCGGTGCTGGAACTGTGCGAGCAGGCCGAGGTCGTTCAGCGCCTGCTGCAGCACCACCACGTCGCCGCCGGCCCGGCAGGCGTCGGCCGCGCGGCGGCTGTGCTCGGCGGCCTCGTCCAGCCGGGCCGCCTGGACGGCGAGGTTGCCGCGGACGAACTCGGCGCGGCCCAGCGAGCGCTGATCGCCGAGCGCGTCGGCCGCCTGGGCGACGGCCGCGGCGGCGTCGGCGAGACGCCCGTAGCGCGGGTCGGCGTCGAACGGGCTGAGCGCGACCAGGAGGTCGGCGGCGGCCCGGACGTCCTCGACCGGCGCCGCCCGGCGGGCCGTCGCGAGGACCGCGGTGATGGCCGCCTCGAACTCCTCGGCCACCCAGTCGGCCGCCGCCTGGGCGTCCTCGAAGGCGGGGCCCGGGGTGAGCGCGGGGGCGAGGGCGGGGGTGAGCGCGGTGCCGATCGGATCGCCGGGCACCAGCCGCTGGAAGGCGGCGCTGGCGTTCGCCAGCAGGAAATGCAGGTGGTGGCGCTGCGCCGTGGCCTGCTCCTCGGCCTGCTCCTCGGCGCCGTCGGGGCCGTCGGGGCCGGTGATCTGGAGGGCGAAGACCCGCAGCAGGTCGTGGTAGCGGTAGCGGCCGGGCCGCGGGGCGGTGAGCATGCCGGCGTCGACCAGCGACTCCAGCAGGTCCTCGGCCCGGCGCGGCCCGGTCCCGAGGACGGCCGCCGCGGCCCGTGCGCCGATGTCCGGCCGGCACACCGCGGCGACCACTCGGAACGCGTCGGCCTGCTCCGCCGTCAACTGGCGGTAGCCCCACTCGAAGGCGCCCGCCACGGCCAGGTCGCCCAGCCGCAGCTCGGCCATCCGGTCCTGCTCGGCGGCCAGCCGGTCGGCGAGCCGGGCCACCGTCCAGGCCGGGCGCGAGGCCAGCCGGGCCGCCACGATCCGCACCGCCAGCGGGAGCCGCCCGCAGTGGCGGATCAGCTCGCCGACGGCCGCCGGGTCGTCGGCGACCCGCTCGGCGCCGGCCGTGCGGGCCAGCAGTCTGCGCGCCTCGGCGACGCTGAACACGTCCAGGTCGACCTGGACGGCGGTGGCCAGGCCGAACAGCCGGGCGCGGCCGGTCACGAGGACGGCGCAGCGGGCCGAGCCGGGCAACAGCGGGCGGACCTGGGCGGCGTCCCTGGCGTTGTCGAGCACGACCAGCACCCGGCGGACGTCGAGCAGCGAGCGGAAGAGCCGGGCCCGGTCCTCCAGTGCCTCCGGGACGGCGCCCGGCGCGATGCCGAGGGCGGTCAGGAAGCTGGCCAGCAGGACGTTCGGGTCGGCCGGCGTGTCCTGGTCGCCGCGCAGGTCCGCGTACAGCTGGCCGTCGGGGAAGCCGGCGCGCAGCCGGTGGGCGACCCGCAGGGCCAGCGCCGTCTTGCCCACCCCGCCCATCCCGGAGACCGCCGCGATGGGCAGTGCGGAATTCCCGGCCGGCTCGCGCACAGCTGCGGTCAGCGCGGTGTGCAGCGCCTCGAGTTCGGCCTCCCGCCCGGTGAAGTCGGCGATGTCGGCCGGGAGTTGGGCCGGCACCGGGCCGGGCTGCACGGCCGGTGCCGGACGCGTGGCGGCCGTACCGAGCAGGGTGGGGTCGTTGCGTAGGATCCGCTGGTGGATCTCGCGCAGCTCCGGGCCCGGGTCGACGCCCAGCTCCTCGGCGAGCAGCCGGCGGGCCCGGTCGTAGAGCGCGAGCGCGTCGGCCTGGCAGCCGCTCTGGTAGAGCGCCCGCATCAGGAGCGCGTACGGCCGCTCGCGCAGCGGGTGTTCGGCGGTGAGGTCGCGCAGCACCGGGATGGCGAGGGCGGTGTCGCCCAGCTCCAGGTCCAGGCCGCAGCGCTCCTCCAGCAGGCTGGTCCGCAGCTCCCCGAGCCGGGTGCGCTGCTGCTCGGCGAACGGTCCGGGCACCCCGGTGAGCGGCTCGCCGCCCCACAGCTCCAGCGCCTCGGCGAACAGCCGCCGCACCTGCGCGGGTTCTTCACCGCCGCGCGCCGCGCCCATCGCGGCGGCGGCCAGCTTCTCCATGTGCAGCGCGTCCACGGCCCCGGCCGGCACGACGGTGCGGTAGCCGTCGCCCACCGAGGTGAGGATCACCGGTGCGTCGCTGTCGTGCTCCAGGACCTTGCGCCACCGCCAGGCGTACGTGCGCAGCATGGCGGACGCGCTGGCGGGCGCCTCGTCGCCCCACAGTGCCTCGATGAGTTCTCCGGCGCCGGCCGCCCGGCCGTCGCGCAACAACAGTGCGGCCAGCATCGCCTGCTGCAGCGGCGATCCGACCGGTAGCCCCTCGTCCCCGTACTGTGCCCGAATCGTGCCCAGCAGGAAGAACCGGACGGGATGGATCATGGACTGCGGTCCCCTCGTGCGTGACGCCCAGGCGTCCCGGTGAGGGCCCGTGGCCGCCATGTCCGATGTGTGGTCCCGGGTTCCCCGCCTCCCCGAGGGGCGTCATTATTCGTATTACTAGCACACCTTTGTCATGGCACCGCATCTCGGTGATCGTGACCCTTGACGCGGCGTCAGCGTTCGTTCACGATCGATGGCCGCGCTGCCGCAGGCCTCCGGGAATGCGCGCCGATCGGGCCGGAAAGGCGGAGTGGGAAAACCGGATCGGGTTGCTCCGCGGGAAATTTGACCAAGGTTTGAATCTTGCGTCGCCCGGATCCGCATACCGCCCCGGCGGGAGGGCGGTCCCACCGGGGCGGCGTCGGTCCGGGCGGCGTCGGTCCGGGCGGCGTCACGAGGACGGTGTCACCAGGGCGGTTTCGGTCCTGGCCGCGTCACGAGGTGTGCGCCGGCTCCCGGTCGGACGTGCCCTCAGCGGCGGCGCCCCGGCCGTCGGCGACCGGCGCGGTGCGGTCCGCACGCGCGCCGCGGCCCGCACGCGCGGCCGGACGCAGGAGCACGGCACACGTGAGCGCGGCCAGCAGGGCGAGCGAGGCCGACACGACCAGGCACAGCCGGAGGCCGTCGAGGAACGAGCCGCTCAGGGCGGTCAGGGCCGGTCCGGTGGCGGCGTCCAGGTGGAGTGCGGCCACGGCGCTGAGCCCCTGGCCGTGCGCGGTGGCGAGGACGCGGTCGACGGTCTCGGCGGGCATACCCGCGTCGGCGAGGTGTGCAGGAAGGGTGTGCAGGGCCCGGGTGGTGAGCAGGGTGCCGAGCACGGCGGGGCCGAGCGCGCCGCCGACCTGACGGAAGGCGTTGTTCCCGGCCGCGGCCATACCGGCCAGGTGGTGCGGGACGGAGGCGACGGCCGAGGCGGTCATCGGAGTGAGGACGGCGCCCAGGCCCAGGCCGAGCAGGACCAGCCGCCAGGCGATCGAGCCGAAGGAGGTGTGGGCGTCCAGCGTGGTCAGCGACAACAGCGAACCCGCCGTCACCACCAGGCCCGTGGTGATCAGGACCCGGGCGGACACCCGGTGCATCAGCCGGCCGACCGGCCCGCCGGCGACGATGGCCGCCCCGGTCACCAGCACCATCCGCAGCGCCGCCTGGATCGTCGTCAGGTGCTGCACCAGACCGAAGTACAGGCTCAGCACGAAGAAGAAGCCGATCAGGCCCAGGAAGCTGATCATCGCCACCAGGGCGGTGGCGGTGAAGGCCGGGCTGCGGAACAGCGCCGGGTCGAGCATCGGGCTCGTGCTGCGCCGCTCCACGGCGACGAACGCGGCCGCGCTCACCGCGCCCAGCACCAGGGCCGCCACCACGGCGGGCTCGCCGAAGCCGTTCGCGCCGCCCTCGATCACGCCGTAGACCACCGCGGTGACCGCGACCGCCGCGCTGATCTGGCCCGGCCAGTCGAGCCGGCGGCCGTGCGGCGCGCGCGAGTCCGGCAGCACGAACGCTGCGACGACCAGCACGATCAGGGACACCGGGACGGGCAGGAGGAAGATCCAGCGCCACGCGACGTGCTCCAGCAGCACCCCGGCGATCAGCGGGCCCACGGCGAGTGACGCCAGCAGGGACGTCGCCCACAGGCCGATGAACCTCCCGCGCTCCCGGTGGTCGGGCACCGCGTGGCTGATCATCGCCAGCGTGGTGGGCAGCAGCGCCGCCGCCCCCAGCCCGGAGGCCGCCTGCCCGACCCACACCGACCCCACCGAGTCGGACGAGAGCGACACGGCCGCACCGAGCGCGCAGAAGGCCATGCCCGCCTGGAACACCCGCTTGCGGCCGTGGACGTCGCCCCACACGCCCGTGGTGAGGATCAGCGCGGCCATCGGCAGCACGAACGCGTCCGACACCCAGGACAGCTGGGACGTGGAGGCGCCCAGTGCCCGCTGGATCGCGGGCAGGCTCACCGACACGGTGGTCACGGGGAGGTAGGCGACGAAGACGCCCAGGCAGGCCATGACGAGCGTGACGCCCCGTCCGGCCGTGGGGCCCTGCACCGTTGCGGAATTCACGAGACGTTCCTTCGACTGCGGAGGTGCCGCACGGGCACCGGCTGCGGTGGGGGCGCCGCCGTCCGGCGCACGCCCGGCTCCCGGACCGGTCGCACCGGGGGAGCCGCCGATCAGCTTCGCGCCCGGGTGCGAGGAATCCCCAACTGATCTCGTGAACCGTGGTGGAACCTCCGTAGGGGTTTCCGCATGTGTGACGATTCCCCCATGACCGACGACCTGGACCGTAAAATCATCCACGGACTCCACTGCGCCCCGCGCGTCTCGTTCCGGCGCCTCAGCGAGGTCGTCGGCGTTTCCGAGCAGACCGTGGCCCGCCGCTACAACGCCCTGCGCCGGGGCGGCCTGGTCCGCGTCGTCGGTCTGAGCAGCCCCGCCGCCCACGGCCAGACCGAGTGGATCGCCCGCCTGCGCTGCCGTCCGGACGCCGTCGGCCCCCTCGCCGACTCCCTCGCCCGCAGGCCCGAGGTGGCCTACGCCAGCCTCGCCTCCGGCGGCTCGGAGATCATCTGCATCATCCGCTCACCCGCCGGCACCGCCCGCGACGACGTCCTCCTCCGACAGCTCCCCAGGGCCGCGTCGGTCCTCGACATGAGCGTCGACCTGATCATGCACGCCTTCGGAGTCCCCGGCCCGACGGGCTGGACGGGAGGGGAAGGCTCCCTCACCGCCGACCAGGCGCGCGAGCTGATCGCGGAACGCCCCGTCCCCGTCGGGCCGCCGCTCCCGCCGACCGACGAGGACCTGCCGCTCCTCGAAGCCCTGGCGGAGGACGGCCGCGTCTCCCACACCCGCCTCGCCGAGGTCACCGGCTGGTCCAAACCCCGCGTCGCCCGCCGCCTGGAGGCCCTCGAAACCAGCGGCTCCCTCACCTACGACGTCGACACCCTGCCCGAACGCCTCGGCTACGAACTCAACGCCGCCCTCTGGCTCCAGGTCGACCCGCCCCGCCTCCACACCATCGGCGAGGAGCTCAGCCGGCACGACGAATGCGCCTTCGCCGCGGCCACCAGCGGCAAGCACAACATCATGGCCATCGTCATCTGCAAGGACACCGCGGACTTCTACCGCTACCTCAGCACCCGGCTCGCCCACGTCGAGGGCGTCAAGGGTTACGAGATCAGCGTCCGCGTCCGCCGCCTCAAGCAGGCCGCCTCCCTCATCCACCACGGCCGCCTGATCGACCCGGCGCTCGCGTGAGGGCTCGATGGTCGGGGCTCGCGGGCTCATGGCCTCACGGGCTCAGCGGGCCGCCACGCCGAGCCGCACGGCTTTGGACGGCGTAGCCCCGCCCGGAGACCGAACCCGGACGAATCGGTAGGCATGAACGCGCGGGACGGGGATAGACGAGTGGGACGACCGATCGCCCCGACCGACCGCCCCGACTGGAAGGACCCGCCGTGGCCGACGCCGCCCGCCTGCCTGCATCCCGCCTGCCCGAAGCATCCGAGCACCACTGGAGCCGCGGGGAGGACGGAGCCTGCCGGACCGCCGACCGCGGCATCTTCGACCGCCCCGCCCAGGAGCACGGAGCCGCCGCCAAGGACCGGGAGGAGGCGGCGAAGGCCGTCTGCGCGGGCTGCGAGGTCCGGGTGGAGTGCCGGCGGCACGCGCTCGCCGCGCGGGAGCCGCACGGCGTGTGGGGCGGGCTGGCAGAGGAGGAACGCCGCGCGTTGTTCACCAGCGACTCCGGGCCCAGGGCGGCGTGACGGGCGTCGCGTCCTGTGGCGTCCATCGGGGGTGAGGGCGCGACCGCTCACGCGAGCAGCCTGGCCACCGCGGTGTCGATGTCGAGGTGGCCGGACTCGCAGCCGGCCGGCACCAGGTTGAACGAGTCCAGGAGGAACGCCGTCACGACGTCGGAGGGAATGCTGATCACCGCCCGCCGGTCGTGGCCGCACAAGGTCACCAGTACTCGCCCCTCCGGCCCGGGCGCGACGGTGACGTCCCCCCGGCCGACGCGACCGTGGCGTCCCTCGTTCAGCAGGTCCCGCGCGAAGAACCACCGCCGTTCCTCGCCGTCGCCGAGCGCCGGGAAGGCCAGGCACACCGCGTACGGCAGCGAGGAGTCGAAGCGCAGCTGCGCCTCCAGGGCGACGTGCGGGAACGCGCCCTCGGGCAGGGTCACGGAGGTGGACCAGCAGGTGGCGGAGGTCATGCGGTGGGGCTCTCCATGCGGTCGAACAGCAGCGGGCCGGTGATGCTCAGGTGACGGCCGTCGGCCCCGGTGGCGGACCGGCCTGCGGGCCGACGGCGGCCGTGCTCGTGCGGGTGAGCGCGGAGTGCAGGCGGCGCACGGCGTCCTCGGCGTCGGAGATCTCGTCGGGCGTCGGCAGCACGATGCCGCCGGAGGCCTGTACCTGGTCTGTGCCCGGGGCGCGCCACTGCAGGACGGGCGCGAGGACGATGCCGGCCCGGGCCAGGAACCACGCCAGGCGGCCGTGCGAGCGCGCGATCCCGAGGGCGAGGGCGGCGAGGGCCTCGCGCAGGCGCTCCAGGCGGTCGACGACCAGGAGCCGCTCCTGCTCGGCGGCCGGGCCCACCGCTTCCGCGAGGTCGTCGGCGATCTTCCCGGCCAGGGCCGATTCCACCAGGGCCGATTCCACCAGGGCCGATTCCATCGGGGCCGATTCCGACACCCCGTCCCGGGACTGCCGTTCGGCCTCCTCGGCGAGCTCCGCGACCTGCGCACACAGCTCCGCGCCGGAACGCGGGGGACGATCCGGCGGGGCTGCGTGCGCGGTCAAAGCGGTCCCTCCCCGTGGAGCAACGGACACCCCGGGACGGGTGCACGTCCAACGCTGGTACACCACGGCGACCGCCCACAGCTCCGGGAACGAAGTACCCCGCGCCCGCGCAGCCGCCGGAACGAAACAGGCCTTGTCAGGAGCGGCCGGGTTTTCCGTAACACCCCTGGACGCGTAGCCTCGGCGCCGGGGTGCGGGGACGAGGCCGCCGCGCCGACGGGGGCGGATGGTGATGATGGTCGAGACGTTGTCCTTCGAGAGCGCGAGCGTGGACGCCACGCAGGAGTTCCTCTCCACGGCCTACACGCCGATGCGCATCGCCAAGTCGGTGGCGGACGCCCGGGCGAGCATCAGCCGCCGGGCGGTGAACGGGCTCACCGTGGACCGGATCTCCTTCGGCTACGACCTCACCTACGACGCCGACAGCCTCGGCCGGGTGTGCCTGCTCAGCATGCACAGCGGCACGCTCGCCGACCGGACCGGCGGCCGCGAGACGGTGTTCGGCCCCGGCGAGACGTTCCTGGTCGCCCCGCCGGACGCCCCCTACCGGGGAGAGGTCCACTCGGCCCGCTACACGATCGCCATGTTCGACAGCAGCCTGCTGGACGCCTTCGCCCCCACTGGCGCCAACGGACGCGGCCCGGTGCGCCTCACCGGGCTCCGCGCCGTCGACGAGGCGGCCGACCGGCAACTGGGCGCCGCCGTCGCCTACGTCCGCGACCACGTGCTCGACAACCCGGCCGCCTGCGCGAACGACCTGCTCGTCGCCACCGCCGCCCAGCACCTGGCGGCCGCGACCCTGGCCGCCCTGCCGCATACCGCCCGCACCGACTCGGCCCCCGCCGACCGGACCGACGCCACGTCCACCACGCTGCGCAAGGCGATCGCGTACATCGAGACGAACGCCGAGCGGGAGATCACCCTCGCCGACATCGCCGCGGCCGCCTTCGTCACCCCGAGGGCCCTCCAGTACGCCTTCCGCCGCCACCTGGACACCACCCCGCTCGCCTACCTGCGCCGCGTCCGCCTCGACGCGGCCCACCGCGACCTCCTGGCCGCCGGCCCGGGCACCACGACGGTGACGGAGGTCGCGATGCGCTGGGGCTTCGCCCACCCCGGCCACTTCGCCGGCCTCTACCGCGACGCCTACCGGCGCCCCCCGAGCGACACCCTGCGCCTGCACCTCTGAGCCTTCAGTCAACCGGCCCAGCCCCGCGCGCGGTCGTGTACCCGGCCTGGTGAGCTGTGCGGGGAGTCCGCGACCCGAACCGGCCTCCCCGCCACCCCGAGGGAGGACCCCGTGCCGGACCCGACGACGTCCTACGCCGACCTGCGCGCCCTGGTGATCAACTGCACGCTCAAGCGCTCCCCGGAACGCAGCCACACCCAGGGCCTGATCGACGTCAGCACCGGCATCCTGGAACGCCAGGGCGTCGAGGTCGAGGTCCTGCGGGCGGTCGACATCGACATCGCGACAGGCGTCTGGCCGGACATGACCGAACACGGCTGGGAAACCGACGAGTGGCCGGTCATCTACTCCAAGGTGATGTCCGCCGACATCCTGACCCTGGCCGGCCCGATCTGGCTGGGCGACAACTCCTCGGTGATGAAGAAGGTGATCGAGCGACTGTACGCGTGCTCGTCGATCCTCAACTCCGAGGGCCAGTACGCCTACTACGGCCGCGTGGGCGGCTGCCTGATCACGGGCAACGAGGACGGCGCGAAGCACTGCGCGATGAACGTGCTCTACAGCTTGCAGCACCTGGGCTACGTGATCCCGCCGCAGGCCGACGCGGGCTGGGTCGGCGAGGCGGGCCCTGGCCCGTCCTACCTGGACCCCGGCTCGGGCGGCCCGCAGAACGACTTCACCAACCGGAACACCACGTTCATGACGTGGAACCAGCTCCATCTGGCGAGGATGCTCAAGGACGCTGGCGGCATCCCGGCCCACGGCAACCAGCGCTCCGAATGGGACGCCGGCTGCCGCTTCGACTTCGAGAACCCCGAACACCGCTGAGCCAGCTCCGAGACCTCCCGTAATGCACCCGATGCCGCGCCACTCCTGCCCGGAGTGGCGGGGCGCCCTTCATCCGGTGCGAGCGCCGGCAACTCGGCCACCGGGGTGCGGGCCCCTCGGGCGGTGGCAATCGGTGAGCCCGGGTGGCGCCGCGACTGGCGGGATCTGCTGGCCCGGGAGGTGGTGAAAGGGGGGCTCGGCTGCTGCCTGCGGCGAGGCTGGGTGAGTCTGCCGCGAGGGCGCTGCAGTGGTCCAGGGGGATCCGCTCGGTAGGGAGGCCGGTCGCCTCGCGGATCAGGCCCTACACGGTGGTGATCTTGCCGTCCCATTCGCCGCCGGCCGGGACGGAGGCGTGCTGGTGGATCAGTTCCCAGCCGTTCTCACGCCGCTCGAAGCAGTCGGTCTGCCGGGCCATGACGTGCTTGGTGGAGCCGTTCCTGAGCACGATGTTCGTGCTCTGCACCGTGCAGACGATGCCCATGTCCCCGTTGACCTTCGCGTCCAGTTCGAGGATCTCGACGTTGCAGGACTCGAAGTCGGCGAAGGTGTCGTCGAACAGCTTGCGCGCCGGGGCGACGCCCTTGGACGCGAACGGGGGGATGTCGAACCACAGCACGTCGGACGCCCAGTGCCGGGTGCTCTGCGCACCGGTCATCGACGCCGCCATCTCGCGGACGATGGCGATGATGGCTTCCTTGTCCTGCTCGGTCGTCGTCATGACTTTGCTCCCTTCGTCTCGTGGCCCTGATCGGCCGCTACGCACAACCCTGCGGCGTGCCGTCAGGGGAGGTGCAAGAGCCGGCCCCGCGACGGGATCTCCCCCGAGGGGAGAGCCCCTGCCAAGGGCCTGCCGTCAGTGCTGGACATCGGGGGTTTCCCCCGCGAAGCCGGCCGCTCAGAGGGCCGCCAGGGTGCGGATGCGGTCGGCGAAGGCCCGTCGGGCGGCCCCGGACTGGGGGGCGAGGCGGTCCCATCCGTGCGGGACCCCGGGATGGACGTGCAGTTCGACGGGGACGCCCGCGGCAGCCAGGCGCGCGGCGTAGGCGATGTCCTCGTCGCGGAAGATGTCGAGGTCACCGGTGTCGATGTAGGCGGGGGCCAGTCCGGTGAAGTCGGTCAGGCGGGCCGGTGCGGCGATCGGGGAGACGTCCGCGGTGTCGAACGTGTCGCCGAGCACCGCCTTCCAGGCCGTGTAGTTGTTGTCGTAGGTCCAGGTCAGGAAGGGTTCGCGGGCCGGGTCGGGGCCCTGGTTGCGGTCGTCGAGCATGGGATAGACCAGGATTTGCCGAGCCAGGGGAGTGCGCCGGTCGCGGGCCAGGATGGCGGTGGCCGCGGCAGGTGCGCCGCCGCCGCTGTCGCCCATCACCGCGATGCGTCCGGTGTCCACGGCCAGTTCGTGCGCGTGGTCGGTGAGCCAGGTCAGGCCGGCGAAGACGTCCTCGGCGAGCATGGTGCCGGTCGCCTCGGGGGCCAGGCGGTAGCCGACGGACAGGAACGGCACCCGACTGTGCGCGACGTACCAGGAGAGCAGGGTGTCGTAGGCGTCCAGGTCGCCCAGGATCATGCCGCCGCCGTGGGCGTAGAGCACGGCCGGGCCGGGCGCCGTGGTCTCGCCGGCGGTGTACCAGCGCAGTTCGATCCGGGCGCCGTCGGGCGCCGTGGCGAGGTAGGTGGCGGTCTTGATCCCGGTGACCGGGGGGACCAGGGCCGCCATGGCAGCCTGGCCGAGGTTGCCGGCCTCGCGAATCGACCTCCAGTCCCCGCGCTCGCGGGCGGCTACGCCGGCGGCCTGCTCGGAGCGGGCGGCCAGGAGGGGGACAACTTCGGGGTCGAGGGTGTAGTTCATGGGAAGTGGTACCCGCTTTCCGGAGGTGGAGGGATGGGTGCGCAACGAAGTGGCGGCGCACGCGGGTCGGCAGCCCGGTCGACCGCCTGCAAGCAGGCTCGGGCGTGCCCCAACGAGAGGTGCAAGACCCGTGCGCGCCCCTGCATCTCCCCTTGGGGGAGGTGGCACAGTGGCAGGCATGGACGCGACACTGCCGATCGGGGACTTCGCGAGGGCCACGCACCTGAGCGTGAAGACGCTGCGCTACTACCACCAGGTGGGCCTGCTGGAACCGGACGAGGTGGACCGGCACACCGGCCACCGGTACTACACCACCGCGCAGATCCCGACCGCGCAGATCATCCGCCGCTTCCGCGCCCTGGACATGCCGGTCGAGCAGATCGCCAGGGTGCTGGCCGCCCCCGACCTCGACACCCGCAACGCGCTGCTGGCCGCACACCTGAACCAGATGGAGCAGGAGTTGGCGCGCAGCCAGTCCGCGGTCGCCTCGCTGCGTGACCTGCTCACCCGCCCGCCGGGCGGCACCCGGGCCGAGATCGGGCGCCGGAGCGTTCCGGCCACGCCGGCGGCTGCGATCACCGAGACGGTGGACGTCGCCGAGGCGTTGACCTGGTACCAGGGTGCGCTCGGTGAGATCTACGCGACGCTCGACGCCCAGGGCCTGGCCGCCGACGCGCCGGCCGGTGGGATCTTCGGTACCGACCTGTTCACCCACGGGCACGGACCGGCGACGATCTTCGTGCCGTGCGCCGGACCGCTGCGCCCCATGGGTCGGGTCGACGCGCTGGTCATCCCGGCGGTCGAGTTGGCGACGATTGTGCACCGCGGCCTGCATGCGAATATCGACCTGGCTTATGGAGCCCTCGGCACGTACGTCGCTGAACATGCCCTGGCCGTGGACGGCCCGATCCGCGAGTACTACCCCGTTGGCCGCCACGAGAGCGCGGAGACCGTCGAGTGGCGCACCGAGATCTGCTGGCCGATCTTCCACACCGGACCGGTCCCCAACGAACCCCCGGTGCCCACGGGTGACGGCGGCCGGTAAAGGGCGCTGTCGCTACCCGCGAACCAAAGCCAGGAGAGCCGACCTCCCATAGGCGAACTGCCACTCGGCCATCCAACGGACGATGCCAGGGAACACGGCATGGTCGAAATATCGACAATCCGCCGGTCCAATGCGCGGTACTGCATCGGATGCAACGTGAACAGAGTGTTGGACCTGCCGGGCTCGGCCGAAGACCTCCGCAGATCGAGATCAGCGGCGCGTGGGGGCGTAGCGTGGTGAGGGTGACGAGCCGCGCGGAGAGCGGAGCGGGGGTGCGTCTGGCGGAGCTGGTGGCCGCGCTCTCGCTGGGCGTGGACCTCGGCTTCGGCCAGCCGATGGAGCACGTGCTGCGCCAGTGCCTGATCGCGTTGCGGCTGGCCGAGCGGCTCGGCCTGGACGACGACGCCCGGTTGGTCGTCTACTACACCGCGTTGCTGGTCAACGTCGGCTGTCACTCGGACGCGCACGAGCAGGCGAAGTGGTTCGGCGACGACATCACGCTGAAGTCCGGCAAGTACTCCTACGAGCAGCGCAGTCTGGCGGGCGCGGCGGCGACGCTGCGGTTGATCGGATCGGGCAATCCGCCGCTGCACCGGTTCCGGGTCGGCCTGGAGTTCACGCTCGGCGGGTTCCGCGATATGAACGGGATGATCAGCTCGCACTCGGCGCTGGCCCGCGAGCTCGCCCGGCGGCTCGGTCTGCCGGACGCCGTGCAGGAGGCGGTGGCCTGTTCGTACGAGCAGTGGGACGGGCGCGGCTGGCCGGGGGAGCTCAAGGGCGAGGCCGTGCCGCTGCCCTCCCGGCTCGCCCAGCTGTCCGAGTACGTCGAGGTGGCGCACCGGATCGGCGGGACCGGCGCGGCCACGGCGCTGGCCAGGCGTCGGGCGGGGACGCAATTCGATCCCGGACTCGCGGTCGAGTTCTGCCGGGAGCCCGAGGAGATCGTCGGCGGACTGGACACGGCCCGTACCTGGGAGGCGGTGATCGGGGCCGAGCCCGCGCTCGGCGTGCGTCTCGGCGAGGAGGAGTTCGACGCGGCGCTGCTCGCGGTCGCCGACTTCGTGGATCTGAAGTCCCCGTACACGCTGGGCCACGGCCGTGCCGTGGCGGCGCTGGCCGAGGCGGCGGCGCTCGGGCTGCGGATGGATCCGGCCGAGGTGACGACGCTGCGCCGGGCCGGCCTGGTGCACGGCCTGGGCCGCCTCGGCGTCTCCAACGCGATCTGGGACAAACCGGGACCGCTGGGCGCGGGGGAGTGGGAACGGGTGCGGCTGCAGCCCTATCTGACGGAGCGGATGCTCCGGCAGTCCCCGGCGCGGGCCCCCCCGGGGGGGGGGCGCGGGGCGGGGCGGCGGCGGGGGGGGGGGGTCGGGGGCCCCGCGCGGGGGGGCGGGGGGGGGGGGAAGCCCGCGCTCCGGGATCGGGGAGGG
>NZ_JBHWGD010000042.1:27020-84201 GCF_042733235.1 Kitasatospora sp. NPDC059722 | reverse complement strand
TCCACCTCGGCGTACGTGAGGACGAGCTCGCCACTTGCGATCGCGGGCGCCGAGGGCGTGGCGTCGACAGCGGCCTCGAAGAGCCCGTGGAAGGTGGCCGGGGCCAACTCCCGAGCGATGCCGGCCCATTCGCCGAGGACGAGTCCGCGCTCGTCCCCGGTCAGGACGTCGACGTCACCGACCCGGACCGACGGGTCCGCCGCGACGGCCTCCAGTACCGCGACGAGCCGCGCGCCCAACGCCTCCGCCGTCGCCCGGTCGAACAGGTCGACGGCGTACTCGACACTCCCCGCCAGCCCCTCCTCCGACTCCGCGAGCGTGAACGAGAGGTCGAACTTCGCCGTGTCCAGCCGGATCGGCTGCGTCTCGACCGCGACGCCGGGCAGCACCAGCCGGTCCGACGGGATGTTCTGCAGCTGGAAGGAGACCTGGAACAGCGGGTGGCGCGCCATCGAGCGCTCGGGGTTGATGGCCTCGACGAGGCGCTCGAACGGCACGTCCTGGTGGGCGTAGGCGGCCAGCGCCGTCTCCCGTACGCGGCGCAGCAGTTCGCGGAAGGTAGGCCGCCCCGAGAGGTCGTTGCGCAGCACCAGCGTGTTGATGAAGAAGCCGACGAGGTCGTCGAGCGACTCGTCCGTGCGGCCCGCGATCGGCGAGCCGAGCGGGATGTCCTCGCCGCCGCCGAGGCGGTGCAGCAGCGTGGCGAGTGCGGCCTGGACGACCATGAAGAGGCTGGTGCCGCTCTCGCGGGCCAACTCCTCCAACCGGGCGCGCAGTTCACTGGACACGTCGAACGGCACCGTCTCGCCGCGGTAGGTCATCCGGGCCGGGCGGGGCCGGTCGGTGGGCAGCGGGAGTTCCTCGGGCAGTCCCGCGAGCGCCGTGCGCCAGTAGTCGATCTGCCGGTTGAGCTCGCCGGCCGGGTCGTGCTCGTCGCCGAGGACCTCGGCCTGCCACAGTGTGTAGTCGGCGTACTGGACCGGCAGTGGCGTGAACTCCGGTGCGGTGCCGCCCAGTCGGGCCGCGTACGCCACCGAGAGGTCGCGGGCCAGCGGCGCCATCGACCAGCCGTCCGCCGCGATGTGGTGCACGACGACCAACAGCGCGTGGTCGTCCTCGGCGAGGGTGAACAGGTGGGCGCGCAGCGGGATTTCGGCGGTCACGTCGAAGCCGGCGGCCGCGGCCTCCGAGAGCGCGGCGTCGAGCTGCCCGGAGGTGACCTCGGCGCGGTGCAGCCGCGGCCGGGCGGCGGGGTCGGCGGAGTCGAGGACCAGCTGCTCGGGGTGCCCGTCGGTGTCGGGGAAGAGCGTGCGCAGGGCCTCGTGGCGGGCGGTGACGTCGGCGAGCGCGTCGGCCAGGGCGTCGGCCGAGAGCCGGCCGCGCAGGCGCAGCGAGAGGCCGAGGTTGTAGGTGCCGCTGGGGCCGTCGAAGTGGCCGAGGAACCAGAGCCGGCGCTGGGCGTGGGAGAGCGGGACGCGCGCTGGTCGGGCCTGCGGCCGCAGGGCGGCCCTGGCGCCGGCGGCGCCGGTCAGGGCGGCGGCGAGCGCGGCGACGGTCGGCGCCTCGAAGAGGGCGCCCACGGTGAGTTCGGCGCCGGCCTCGGTGCGGATCCGGCCGACCA
This sequence comes from Kitasatospora sp. NPDC059722, assembly GCF_042733235.1. Lineage (NCBI taxonomy): Bacteria > Bacillati > Actinomycetota > Actinomycetes > Kitasatosporales > Streptomycetaceae > Kitasatospora > Kitasatospora sp. NPDC059722. The sequence continues at coordinate 82,580 of NZ_JBHWGD010000042.1, read as the reverse complement.
GGCGGGTGGCGAGCAGGGAGTGCCCGCCGAGGTCGAAGAAGCTGTCGTCGGCGGAGACCGACTCCAGGCCGAGGACCTCCGCGAACAGCCCGGCGAGCAGCAGCTCCCGGGCGGTCTCGGGCGCCCGCCCGGTGCTCGCGCCGAAGTCGGGGGCGGGCAGGGCGCGCTTGTCGAGCTTGCCGTTGGCGGTGACCGGGAGCGCGTCCAGGACGAGGACGGCGGCCGGGACCATGTAGTCGGGCAGCGCGGCGCCGACGTGGGCGCGCAGCTCGGCCGGGTCGACGACGGCGCCGGCGGCCGGCACGACGTAGCCGACGAGCCGCTTGTCCCCGGGCCGGTCCTCGCGGACGATCACCGCGCTCTGGGCGACGGCCGGGTGGCCGAGCAGCGCGGCCTCGACCTCGCCGAGCTCGATCCGGAAGCCGCGGATCTTGACCTGGTCGTCGACCCGGCCGAGGTAGTCGAGCTCGCCGTGCGCCGTCCAGCGCACGAGGTCGCCGGTGCGGTACATGCGCGAGCCGGCCGGGCCGTACGGGTTGGCGGTGAAGCGCTCGGCGGTCAGGCCGGGGCGGCCGAGGTAGCCGTGGGCGAGGCCGGCGCCGGTGAGGTACAGCTCGCCCGCGACGCCGGCCGGGACGGGCCGCAGGCCGGCGTCCAGGACGAGCACCCGGGTGTTGGTGATCGGCCGCCCGATGGTGGGCGCGCCGGCGCCGGGGACGAGCGGCGCGGACATGGTGGCGCAGACGGTGGACTCGGTCGGGCCGTACGCGTTGACCATGGCGCGGCCGTCGGCCCAGCGGGCCACGAGCTCGGCCGAGCAGGCCTCGCCGGCGGTGACCAGCGTCATCCCGGCGGGCAGCGCGGCGTCGCCCATGGCGGCGAGCACGACCGGCGGGAGGGTCGCGTGGGTGACCCGCTGCTCGGCCAGCAGGTCCGCCAGCGGCTCGCCGGCGGCCAGCCGTCCGGCCGGGGCGAGGACCAGCGCCGAGCCGTTGACCAGGGTGGTCAGGATCTCCCACATGGAGGCGTCGAAGCTGGGCGAGGAGAACTGGAGCACGCGGTGCCCGGCGCCGCCGCCGAACCGGAGCCGGTGGGCGGCGGCCATGCTGGCGACGCCGCGGTGGCTCACCACGACGCCCTTGGGGCGGCCGGTGGAGCCGGAGGTGTAGATGACGTAGGCGGCGTCGTGCACGGTCAACGGCCCGTCGGCCAGCGGCTGGGCGGGCAGCTCGACGGTGTCCAGGAGCAGCCGCGGGGTGTCGTCGTCCGCGGGGAGCGCGGCCTGGAGCGCGGTGCTGGTGACCACCAGGCACGGGCGCGCGTCGTCGAGGATGTAGGCGATGCGCTCGGCCGGGTAGGCCGGGTCGACGGGCAGGTAGGCGGCGCCGGCGCGCATCGCGGCGAGCAGGCTGACCACGGTGTCCACGCCGCGGCCGAGGGCGACCGCGACGGTCCGGCCGCGGCCCGCGCCGCGCTCGGCGAGCAGCGCGGCCAGCCGGGCGGAGCGCTCGTCGAGCTCGCGGTAGCTCAGCCCGGTGCCCTCGTGGAGGAGGGCGGGGGCGTTCGGGGTGCGGGCGGCCTGGGCGGCGAACAGTGCGGGGGTGGTGGCGGCCGGGACGTCGAGGGCGGTGTCGTTCCACTCGCCGAGGATCCGGGCGCGCTCGGCGTCGCCGAGCAGGTCGACGGCGCCGACGCGGACGGCCGGGTCGGCGGTGACGGCCTCGACCAGGCGGCGGAAGCGCTCGCCGAGCACCTGGACGGTGGCCTCGTCGAACAGGTCGCGGGCGTACTCGAAGCCGCCGGCCAGGCCGGCCGGGCGGCCCTCGGCGTCGAAGCGCTCGGCGAGCCGCAGCGACAGGTCGAACTTGGCGGTGTCGGTCTCCAGGTGGCGGATCGCCGTCTCCAGGCCGGGCAGCTCCAGCAGCGGCGCCGCGTTGTCCGCCAGCGCCAGGGTGACCTGGGCGAGCGGGTGGCGGGCCAGCGAGCGCACCGGGTTGAGCACCTCGACCAGGCGCTCGAACGGCACGTCCTGGTGGCCGTACGCGGTGAGGTCGAACTCGCGGACGCGGTCGACCAGTTCGCGGAAGGTCGGGTCGCCGGAGACGTCGGTGCGCAGCACCAGGGTGTTGACGAAGAAGCCGACCAGCTCGTTCAGTGCCTCGTCGGTGCGTCCGGCGATGACGGTGCCGACGGGGATGTCGTCGCCCGCGCCGACGCGGTGCAGCAGGGCGGCCAGCGCGGCCTGGGCGACCATGAAGAGGCTCGCGCCGGAGTCCTGGGCGAGCGCGAGCAGCCGCCGGTGGGTCTCGCCGTCGAGCTCGAAGGCGGTCCGCCCGCCGCGGTGGCTCGCCACGGCCGGGCGCGGCCGGTCGGCGGGCAGGGCGAGTTCCTCGGGCAGCTCGGCGAGGGCGGCGCGCCAGTGCTCGATCTGCCGGGCGAGCAGGCTCCGCCCGTCCCGCTCGTCGCCGAGCAGCTCCCGCTGCCACAGCGTGTAGTCGGCGTACTGGACGGGCAGCGGCGCGAAGCGCGGGGCCTCGCCGCGCAGGCGGGCGGCGTAGGCGAGGCTGAGGTCGCGGGTGAAGGGGGCGACCGACCAGCCGTCGCCGGCGATGTGGTGGACCACCAGCAGCAGCACGTGCCGCTCGGGGGCGAGCGTGAACAGGTGGGCGCGCACCGGGACTTCGGCCGCCAGGTCGAAGCCGAGGGCGGCGGCGCCGGCGAGCAGCCCGTCCAGGTCGTCCTCGTCGGCGACCTCGGTGACGTGGAGCGCGGGCCGCGCGTCGGCGGGGTCGAGCACGTGTTGGTGCGGGGTGCCGTCGAGGACGGGGAAGACGGTGCGCAGGCTCTCGTGCCGGGCGGCGACGTCGGCCAGGGCGGTGCGCAGCGCGTCGGCGTCGGGGCGGCCGGTGAGCTCGACGGTGAGGCCGTCGTTGTAGGCGGCGCGGCCGCTGCCGCTCTCCATCTGGTTGAGGAACCAGAGCCGGTTCTGCGCGGCGGACAGCGGCATCCGCTCGGGGCGCGGCCGGGCGGTGAGCGCGGCGCGGGCGGCGGGGGCGGGCTCGGCGGCGGTGCCGGCGCCCAGGCCGAGGGCCTCGGCGAGGGTGGCGACGGTGGCGTGTTCGAAGACCGTGCGCAGCGTGAGTTCGGCCTTCAGCTCCTTGCGGATCCGGCCGACCAGGCGGGTCACCTGGATCGAACTGCCGCCGAGGAGGAAGAAGTTGTCGTCGATCGAGCCGATCTGCTCGTCGAGCACCTCGCTGAACAGCCGGCACAGCGCATCCTCGGCGTCCGTGCGCGGGGCGCGGGCGACGGCGGGGGCCGCCTGGCCGTCCGTGTCACCGGCGGTGGCACGGGTGCGCGAGGGCAGTCCGGCGGTGTCCAGCGCGACGGAGTCCACGCGGTCGGTGGGCGCGGCGGTGCCGAGGCGGTGCAGGAAGTCCAGGAACGTCCGCTGGTAGGCGGTGAGTTCGTCGTCGCCGTAGAGGTCCGGGTTGGCGTCGAAGTCGATCTGCAGGCCCGCGCCGGTGCCGCGGTCGTAGACGATGAACGACACGTCGTCGGCCGGGCCGATCGAGATGTTGTGCGGGCGGGCCGGGTGCCCGCCGAACCGCAGGTCGTAGTCGAACATCATGATGTTGACGTGCGGGCCGACCAGCCGGCGGTCGTCGGCGAGCATGCCGAGGTCACGGCGCAGGTCCTCGAACTGGTAGCGCTGGTGCTTCATCGCCGCGCGCATCTCGCGCGAGACCCCGGCGAGCAGCTCCTCGACGGTCGCGCCGGGCTCGACGGCGATGCGCAGCGGCAGCACGTTGGAGACCATGCCGGGCACGCTGCGGGCGCTCTGGCCGAGCCGGGTGGAGACCGGCAGGCCGAGCACGACCTCGGGCGAGTCGGTGAGGCGGCCGAGCCACAGGGCGACGGCGGCGACCAGCGCGGGCGGCCAGGTGACGCCGGCCTCGCTCGCGAGCTCGCGCAGCCGGTCCGTGCCGGCCGGGTCGAGGTGGGCGGTGTGCCGGGCCAGCGAGCGGGCCAGCCGCGGCTGCTCGCCGGACAGGCTGACCGGCTCGGGGCAGCCCCGCATCCGTTCCGTCCAGTACGCGCGGTCGGCGGCGCGGCGCTCGGAGTCGCGGTACTCCTCCTTCTCGGCGAGCAGCTGCCCGAGCGGCGCGAAGGGGCTCTCGGGGACCTCCTCGCCGGCCGCGAGCGCCGAGTACACGGCGGCGGTGCGCCGGGCGACCATGTTGACGGTGAAGCCGTCGACCAGCAGGTGGTGGTAGCGGTGCAGCCACAGGTGGCGGTCCTCGGCCACCTTGAACAGCGCGAACAGGAACAGGTGGTCGTGCTCGGTGTCCAGCGGCCGGGCGAAGTCCGCGGCGATCCAGGCCCGGGCGGCGGCCCACGGGTCCGCCTCCGCGCTCACGTCGACCACGTGCAGGGACCACTCCAGCTCCTCGGCCGGCACGATCCGCGCCGCCGGCCCGGTCTCCGTCCCGGTGAAGCGCAGCCGCAGCGTCTGCGCCTCCGCGACCACCCGGCGCAGCGCCGCCTCGAACAGCCCCGCGTCCACCGGACCGCCGATTTCCAGGAATTCGCCGGTGTTGAAGATGGTGTTCTGCGGATTCAGCTGCTGCGCGTACCAGACACCCGACTGGGCGGCGGTCAGCGGCAGCAGGACATCCTGGAGGTCGGACACGGCCACTCACCCTCAATACCTCGACGAAAACCAACCGGAAACCATGTCTAACAGCGGCCCCGAAGCCCGGACAACGCCGCTTGCAGAAAGCTGCCACGCCTTGGTGGCCGCCGGGCCGCGTGCTAGCGTCGCGGCATGAAGGAGAACGGCACGAAGGAGTCCGGGCCGACCCCTCCGAAGGGGGAGCTGGTCGACCGCTACATGCCGGAATGGCATTTCTGCGAACACCACTGGGTGGCCGTCACCGCGCCCCCGGAGGAGGTGCTGGCGGCGGCCCGCGAGATGACCTGGCGGGAGGCCCCGGTGGCCCGCTTCCTGCTCGCGTTCACCAAGAACAAGCTGCGCCCGGACGGCCGCGTCCTGGACGACTTCGCGATGGGTGGCGAGACCGTACTCGCCCTGTCCGACGACGAGTTGGTGTACGGGGGGATCGGCTCGCCGGCCGGTCCCGTCACCCCGGAGCAGCCGATGGCCGAGGTCTTCAGGGACTACGCGGAGCCGGGCTGCACCAAGGTCGTCTTCACCCTGCGCTGCGCCGGCGGGGTGCTCTCCACCGAGACCAGGATCCTGGCCACCGACGACGCGGCGAAACGCAGTTTCGGGCGGTACTGGAAGGTCATCCGCATTCCCAGCGGAATGATTCGGATCGCGCTCCTGGCGGCGGTCAAGAAACGCGTCGACGGAACGGCCTGAAGGGCCCCGGGCAGTCAGCCCGGGGCCCTTTGCTTTCGGGCCCTTCCGTTCTTCCCGGTATCAGCCCCTGGCGTCCCGGACGAGTTCCACGAACCGGCCCGCCGTCGAGTTCCGGTAGAAGTCCTGGGTGGTCACCTTGGGGAGTCCCTGGTCGCGCATTTCCCGGAGCACCCGGATCACCAGCAGGGAATTCCCGCCGAGCTCGAAGAAATTGTCCTGGAGCCCGACCTCGGCGCCGAGCGCGTGGCTCCACAGCTTGAGGACCTGGTCGGTCAGCGGGTCCGCACCGGCCGTGGCCGCGCCGGCCCCGGCCGGGGCCGCGGCGGCGCCGGGCGCGGGCAGCGCGGCGGTGTCCACCTTGCCGTTGATGGTCAGCGGGATCGCCGGCACGGCGGTGACCGAGGCGGGCACCATGTACCCGGGCAGCACTCCGCGGGCGTGCGCGAGGACGTCGGCCGGGGCGGCCGTGCCGCGCAGCGCCACGTAGGCGTCGATCCGGGCGGTGGCCGCGTCGCCGGGGGTCTCGTGGTTGAGCACGGTGGCCGCGCCGGTCACGTCGGGGTGGCCCAGCAGCACGTTGCGGATCTCGTCCAGCTCGATCCGGTGGCCGCGCACCTTGACCTGGCTGTCCAGCCGGCCCAGGTGGTCCAGGGCGCCGTCCGGGCGCAGTCGGCCGCGGTCGCCGCTGCGGTAGATCCGGCCGCCGCCGTACGGGTCCTCGACGAACCGCCGGGCGGTCAGCTCCGGCTGCCCGAGGTAGCGGTCGGCGACGCCGGCGCCGCCCACCCAGATCTCGCCGGGCACGCCGACCGGCAGCAGCCGCCCGCGCGGGTCGCGCACCGACAGCGACCAGCCGGGCAGCGCCGGGCCGACCTTGCGGCCGGTGGCGAGGACGTCGGCCGGGGTCACGGTGTGCGCGGTGACGTGCACCGTGGTCTCGGTGATGCCGAACATGTTGACCAGCCGGCAGGCGGTGGGCGAGTGCCGGGCGAACCAGGGGGCGAGCATCCGCACGTCCAGCGGCTCGCCGCCGAACACCACCAGGCGCACGGCGAGCGCGTCGGCGGGCGCCGGCCGGTCGGTCTCGACCAGCTGGGCGAAGGCCGACGGCGTCTGGCTCAGGACGGTGACCCGCTCGCGGACCAGCTGGGCGTGGAACAGCTCGGGGTCCCGGGTGGTCCAGTGGTCGACGACGACGAGCCGGCCGCCGGTGAGCAGGCAGCCCCAGATCTCCCAGACCGAGAAGTCGAAGGCGCTGGAGTGGAACAGCGTCCACACGTCGTCCGGGCCGAGCCGCAGGTCCCCGCGGGTGGCCTCGACCAGCGCGGCGACGTTGCGGTGCGGGATGACGACGCCCTTGGGGCGGCCGGTGGAGCCGGAGGTGTAGATGACGTAGGCGGGCGCGGCGCCGTCCTCGGCGCGGGGCGCGGCCGGGGCCGCGTCGCCGAGCGCGCGCAGTTCCGCCGGGGTGACGACGCGCACGCCGTCCAGGTCCGCCGGGAGGCCCCCGCCGGTGCCGATGACGACGCCCGCCCCGGCGTTGCCGACGGTGTAGCGCAGCCGGTCCTCGGGGTAGCGCAGGTCCATCGGTACGTACGCGCAGCCGGCCTTGAGCACGCCGAGCAGGCTGATCACCAGGTCCGCGTCGCGCTCCAGGGCGACGCCGACCATCGAGCCGGGGGCCACGCCGAGGGCGCGCAGCCCGGCGGCGGTGCGCTCGGCGAGGGCGTCCAGCTCGGCGTAGCGCAGGCTCGTCTCGCCGGCGGTGAGCGCGACGGCGTCCGGCCGCTCGCGGACCACGTCGGCGAAGAGCCCGTCGATCGTGCGGACGGCGGACGCGGGGCTCCCGGCCGGCGGGGTGACACCGAGGGCCAGGACGTGCTCCGCCTCGGCCGGGGTGAGCAGCTCGACGGTCTCCAGCGCCCGGCCCGGGTCCGCCGCCAACTGCCGTGCCACGTGGGCGACGTGGTCGGCGAATCGCGAGGCGACGACCGGCGCCAGCTCGCTCGGCCGGTGGCGCAGTACCCCGGCCGCCGTGCCGTCCGCACCGACCGTGAGGTGCAGCAGGCCGGGCAGTGCCGGCGCCAGCTGCGCCACCCGTCGCTGGCCCGCGCGGGCCTCCTCGACCAGCGCGCCGATGCCGCCGAGGTCGAGCACGCCGCCCTCGTACGCGGGTCGTCCGGCCAGGTAGGCCGACACGTCCTGCGCCTCGTCCACCGGAGCGCCCGTGCCGTACCGGGCGAGCACCAGGGCGGCGGCGCCGACGAGCAGCGTGGCGTCACCCGGCAGGCCGTCCGGCAGCGGGAGCTCCGCGACGGCCCCGGCCGCGGCCGGCTCGCCCAGGCCCCACTCCAGCGCGACAGGCGGGACGGGCGTGGCGGAGGCCCCGGGCTCGGCCTCGGCGAAGGTCAACGCGGCGCCGTCGACGGCCAGTTCGTGCCGCGCGACGAGCACCAGGTCCGCCGCGTCGTCGGCGTAGCGCAGCAGCACCGCGCGCAGCGGCGGCCCGGCGGCCCGCAGCGGGCGTTCGGCCTCGCGCCGGGCCCGGGCGGCCGCCCGCGGGTGGCCGGCGGGCAGGTCCACCCGCTCCTCCCACAGCGGCAGGCCCGCCAGCTCGGCGCGGGCCCGGCCGCCGGCGGTGCGCAGCCGCCGCGCCAGCTCCCCGGCCTCGACGGCGCCCGGCAGCCGGACCACCAGGCTGTGGCAGGACGCGGCCTGACTTCTCGACATGGACGGACACTCCTGACGGTGGGGCGAACGGGCGTGCGGGACGTGGGCGGGCGGTCAGCGGGCGCTGAAGCCGCCGTCGACGGTGAGCGTGGTCCCGGTGACCTGCCGGGAGTCGTCGCCGGCCAGCCAGAGCGCGGCGCCGGCGATGTCCTGCGGCTCGATGAGGGCGTTCATCGGCTGCGCCTGGACGAAGATCTCCTCGTGCTCGTCGACGGCGACGTCCAGCGAGCGGGCGATCTCGGCGAGCATCCGGCCCTCGTGCAGCGGGTCGTCGCGCACCGAGCCCGGGCACAGGGCGTTGACCCGGACCCGGAAGGGCGCGTAGTCGAGCGCGGCGGCCTTGGTGAGGCCGATCAGGCCGTGCTTGGCGGCGACGTACCCGGCGAAGTGCCGGTAGCCGACCAGCCCGGCGGTGGAGGCCACGTTGATCACGCTGCCCGAGCGCTGCTCGACCATGGCGGGCACGACCGCCTTCATCATCCGCCAGGCGCCGGTGAGGTCGATGCCGACCATGAGGTCCCACTCGTCCTCGGCGATCTCGTGGACGGCCTTGCCCGAGGGCGCGGCGATGCCGGCGTTGTTGAGCAGCACGTCGACGGTGCCGAAGCGGTCCAGCGCCTGCTCGGCGGCGCGCGTGACGTCGGCCGGGTCGCGGACGTCGGCGGCGACGGTGTGGACGGCCGCGCCGTGCGCCCGGCAGAGCTCGGCGGTGTGCGCCAGCTGGCCCTGCGAGCCGAGCGGGTAGGGCACGCCGTCGAGGTCGCCGGCGACGTCGACCAGCACCAGGTCGGCGCCCTCGGCGGCGAACCGGACGGCGCACGAGCGGCCCAGGCCGCGGGCGGCGCCGGTCACGAGGGCCGTCCTGCCGCTCAGCCGGCCGGTGGCGGGCTCGTTCACGAGGCGGCGCCCGAGGGAGCGGCGAGCGCGGCGGCGACGGCGTCGACCACCGGCAGCGGCGACTCGGTGAGGTACATGTGGCCGCCCTCCGGCTCCACCAGCCGGAACGCGGCGGTGGTGGCCGCGCGCCACTCCCCGGCCTGCTCGCGGGTCACCAGGGTGTCCCCGGTGGCGCGCAGCGAGGTGATCGGGGTGCGCAGCGGCTCGTCCGTCGGGGGCCGGTAGTCCTCGTGCATCCCGACGTCCGCGCGCAGGATCGGCAGCAGCAGTTCGCGCATGTCCGGGTCGGCCAGCGCGTCGTGCTGGTAGCCGGCGAACTCCTGGACCCGGGCGAGGAAGGCGTCGTCGTCCAGGCCGGTGGCGCGGCGGGTGCGCGGGGTCCACGGGCCGGGCGAGCCGCTGACGAAGAGGTGGACGAGGTCGACCGCGGGCTGCTGCTCCAGTGCGCGGGCGAGCTCGAAGGCGAGCACCGCGCCGAGGCTGTGCCCGAACAGCGCGACCGGACCGTCGGCCAGCTCCGCGACCCGCGGGGCGAGCGCGGCGGCGGCGGTCGCCGCGTCGGTGAACGGCTCGTCGAGGAACAGCTCCTCGCGGCCGGGCAGTTGGAGCGGGACGATGCGCGGGGCGTGTGCGGGGAGGTTCTTCCACCCGCGGTAGAAGCCGGCGCCGCCCCCCGCGAAGGGCAGGCACACCAGGGAGTGGGTCATGAGCGGCATCGCTTTCTGGGAAGCTGCGTGGTGGCTGCACGGCGACCGGGGGCGTGGCCGCCCGGGGGCGGCCGGACGTCCACGCTGTCACCGGGCCCCGAGCGCGGGCAACGGGCGTTGCAGATTGCTGCCAACGCCCGCCGCCCGCCGGCCGGACGGGGTGGTTCAGGCGGCGTTCATGGCGTCGGCCAGGGACTTCGGCCGCATGTCGGTCCAGTGCTCGTTGATGTAGTCGAGGCAGGCCTGGCGGCCGTCCTCGCCGAACACGGAGGTCCAGCCGGCCGGGACCTCGGCGAAGGAGGGCCAGAGCGAGTGCTGGTTCTCCTCGTTGACGAGGACCAGGTAGCGGGCGTCGTCGTTCTCGAACGGGTTGCTGGCCATGGTGGGCCCTTCCTTCGGTGGTGGTGGGTCAGGAGACCTTGAGCGACTGCAGGCGCCGGAGGAAGTCCGGCAGCCGGTCCACGCCCCAGTACTTGTCGAAGCCGCAGATGAAGAACGGCACGCCGAACACGCCGTCGCGGTGCAGGGAGCCCAGCGCGGCCATCCCGAGCTCGCGGATCTCCGGGTCTTCGTGGGCCCGGGCCAGTGCCTCCGGGTCGGCGCCGATGGTCTCGGCGATCTTGCGCATGGTGTCGGGCCGCGAGATGTCCTCGCCGCGCTCCCACCGGGTGCGGTACGTCTCGGCGATGAACTCCCGCCCGACGCCCAGCCGCTCGGCGGCCAGGTAGGCGAGGTGCGAGACCTCCCAGCGCGGGGCCGGGTCGACCGGCCAGACCATTTCCAGGTCGCGGGCCCGGGCCAGGCGCCGGACGTCCTGCAGGATGTAGAGGTGCTTCTCCTTGGACATCGGGACGTACGGGAGCCGGATGTTGCTCTGCTCCAGCTCGTCCTGGGCGGACGGGTCCGGCTCCCAGAACGGCAGCCACTCGATCCGCTCGGCCTCCTGCGGGTGGTGGTCGACCAGGTCGCGGTAGGCCATCCAGGAGTAGGGGCTGCGGAAGGAGAAGTACCAGCGCGGTGCACGTCGTGCCATCGCCGCCTCCAGCCTTTCTGAACGGGTGGTTCGAACTGCCCGGCCGTCCGGGCTAGATGGTGATGCCGCCGTCGATCTGGAGGACCGCGCCGGTGATGTACGCGGCCTTGTCCGAGACCAGGTAGGCGACCAGGTCGGCGACCTCCTCCGCGGTGCCCATGCGGCGCAGCGGGATCGAGGTCAGTGCCTCCTTGCGGGCCTTGTCGTTCATCGCGGCGACCATGTCGGTCTCGATGAAGCCCGGGGCGACGGCGTTGACCCGGATGCCGGCGCGGCCGCTCTCCTTGGCCAGGGCGCGGGTGAAGCCGATGATCCCGGCCTTGGACGCCGAGTAGTTGGTCTGGGTGCCGTGGCCGTAGACCCCGGCGACCGAGGAGATGTTGACGATCGCGCCGCCGCGGCGCTTCATCATGCCGAACACCACGGCGCGGCAGACGTGGTAGACGCCGTCCAGGTTGGTGTCGATGACCTGGCGCCACTGCTCGTCCTCCATCAGGACGAGCGGGTTGTCGCGGGTGATGCCGGCCGCGGTGACGGCCGCGGCGACCGGGCCGAGCCCGTCCTCGGTGGCCTCGATCCAGGCCCGGACGGCGGCGCCGTCGGCGACGTCCACCCGGGTGCCGGTGATCCGCACGCCGTGCTCGTCGCCGGTCTTCTCCAGGCTGCGCGCCGCCTCGTCGTCCGAGCGGTAGCAGAAGGCGACGTCGAAGCCGTCCCGGGCGAGCGCCGTGACGGTGGCCCGGCCGATGCCGCGCGAGCCGCCGGTGACCAGGGCGACCCGGCTGGTGGTGTCCGACATGGTGGTGCTCTCTCCTCAGACGGTGGCCGGGCGCAGCGCCTCGGCGGGGCGGAAGGCCATCACGATCCGGCCGACGGTCATCACGGGTTCGCCGGCCGAGCGGGTCTCGCCCTCGAACAGCACGGTGTCGTCGACCCGGCGGTCCAGCCGGACGACGTGCTCCAGGACCTCGCCGGGAAGCACGGGGCGGTGGAACTCGACGCCGGTCATGCCGCCGAAGAGCATCACCTGCCCGCTCAGCACGTCCGGGTTGGGGTCGTCCCAGGTGGCCAGCACCCCGGCGGACTGGCACCAGGACTCGACCAGCAGCGAGGACGGGTAGGCGAAGTCCTCGGCGGGGGTGTCCGCGCCGAGCTTCTCGTACCAGGGCTCGTTGCAGGTGACGGCCTTGAGGGCGGTCAGCCGCTCGCCGGGGACGAGGTCGACGACCCGGTCCACCAGGAGCATCGGGAAGCGGTGCGGCAGCCGGGCGCGGATGTCGCGCTGGCCGATCACACCCGGCACGGAGAAGCCGGTCACGCCGCCACCTCCGCGAGGGCGTAGCGCAGCCGGACGCTCGCCGCCGGGCCGCGCCCGGTGGCCAGCTTGGCCCGGCACTGCCAGTCGCCGGCCGGGGTCCGCTTCCACTCCATGGCGATCTCCAGCTCGTCGCCGGGGAAGACCGGCCCGGTGAACCGGGTGGACTCCACGGCGGCCAGCGCGGCGCCCTTCGCCTCCGCGGGCAGGGTGGCGAGCGCGCCCTGGTGGGTGCACTCGACCAGGCAGACGCCGGGGAAGATCGGGAAGCCCGGGTAGTGGCCGGGCAGCACGGTCTCGGTGTCCTCCACCCGGAAGCGGGCCGCGGTGCGCAGTCCGTCGGTGGCGGGCAGCACCTCGACCGCGCCGCCGAGCGGGCCGGCGGCGGGCATCAGGCGGCCTTCGCCGCGTCGAGCCGGCCGAGCAGGACGTCGTAGGCGTTCCGCAGGGTGGTGATCTGCTTGAGGTCCGACTCGGGCAGCTTCACGCCGTACTTCTTCTCCAGCACGACGACGATCTCCAGGGCCATCAGCGAGTCGACCTCCAGGTCGTCGACGAAGCGGGCGTCGTCGGTGACCTCCTCGGCGTCGACGTCCAGCACCTGGGCGACCACGGCGCGGAGTTCTTCCTTGTCCAGCACGATTGCCGTTCCTTTCGGAGGAGTTCGGAGGAGTTCAGGGGGAGTGCGGAGGAGCCGGGGCTCAGCGCAGGCCGAGCAGGGCGCAGCCGACGGTGCCGCTGCGGTCCACGGAGGTGATCACGCCGATCCGTCCGGCTGCCCCGGCCGGGTGGTCGGCCGCGTACGAGAGCAGGGCGGTGGCCTGGAAGGCGGCCGCGGCCGCCCCGGTGTCGCCGATCAGCCCGGTCAGCGTCAGGTCGGCGTACCCGTCGGTGCCGAGCACCTCGCGGACGGCCTCGGCCTCGCCGCGGCCCTCACGGCCGGGCGCGCCGGAGCGGGCCACCGCGGCGACCTGCCCCGGTTCGACGCCGGCCCGCTCCAGCGCCGCGCGCAGGGCGGCGGCCAGCACGGGGGCGGGGTCGCCGTCGAGGACGACGCGCAGTTCGACGCCGAGGAGTTCGGCCAGCACCGGCTGGTCCGGGTCCCCGGGGGCGTACGGCTCGACGAGGAGCATCGCGCAGCCCTCGCCGAGGGCGGGCGCGCCGGCCTCGGCCGCGTCGCCGCTGTGGTGCTCCAGCCAGGACCGGGCCTGGCTGAACTCCTCGGCCGCGCCGCACAGGACGGTCCGGGCGCGGCCGGTGCCGAGCAGCCGGCGCGAGTAGTTGAGCGCGTGCAGGCCGGCGGTGCGGCCGCCGGCGATGGTCGCGTTGGGGCCCTTCAGCTGGTACCAGATGGCGCTCTGGCCGGCCGCGCAGTTCATCACCGTGTTGGGGAAGCGCGCGGGGTCGACGAAGAAGGGCTGCTCGCCGGTGAGCGAGTCGCGGGTGAAGTCCATCATCGACTGGGCGCTGCCGGTGGTGGTGCCGAGGGCGAACGCGGCGCCCTCGCCGGTGCCGACGGCCCGGTTGCGCGGCCCGTCGTCGAGCAGCGCGCCGACGGCGGTGACGGCGAGGCCGGTGACCCGGTCCATCGAGCGGGTGCCCTTCTTGCCGAGCACCTCGCGGATCGCGAAGCCGGGCACGACGTGGCCGGTCCCGTCGGGGGTGGTGCCGTGTTCGGCGCCGAGCGCGGTGACGGTGCCGCGGCGCTCGCGCAGGCCCTCGGTGAAGGCGGTGCGGCCGATGCCGTAGGGCGACACGGCCGACCAGGCGGTGATCACCGGGCGTCCGGCGCCCGTGGTGAGGGTGGTCATGACCGTCACCGGTTCCTTTCGGTCAAGGGGTCAGTGGGGCGGGGCGTTCAGAGGAAGACGACCATCCGGTACTCGCCCCAGCGCGCGGCGGTCGCGCCCGCAGGGGCGAGCTCGACGCCGTCGACGAGCGGCAGCGGGGAGCGCAGCGCCGCGATGTCGGGCTCCTCGACGAGCACCCGCACGCCCGCGCCGAGCAGCGTGCGCAGGCCCTGGCGGGGGTCGGTGAGCGTGTCGACGGTGCGGTTGCCGATCCGCAGCGGCGGGGGAGGCGCGGCGTCCAGGGCGTAGCCGGCGGCCGAGCCGCGCAGCAGGACGTCCAGTCCGCCGAGCTGGCGGTGCAGTTCGGTGGCGAGGTACAGCTCGTCGAAGAACTGCTTGTCGAGCGCGCCGCGGTAGCCGCGTTCGACGATGGCCAGCACCCGGCCGTCCGTCGGGTCCGTCGGGTCGCCGGCCATCAGATCACCCCCATCAGCAGGGTCTTGTCCGCGGCGGCGACGTTGGCGGCGTAACCGGCCGGCGGGCGGAGCACGACCTGGGGGAGGTGGTCCACGGCGCCGCGGTCGTCGCTGCAGAACCGGCAGCCGTACCAGTGGAGCCGGTCCGGGTGGGCGGTGAGCAGCTCCCCGGCGAGCGTGGCGAGGGAGGGGTACTCCCGGTTCCAGTCGGCGAGGTTGCGCGGCTTGTCCGGGCCGAGCGGCTTCTGGGTGAGCAGGGTGGCGTAGCCGCAGGTCCACACCTGCACGGTGGCACCGCGCTCCAACAGGGCCTGGGTCAGCCGCAGGGCGGTGGTGACCTGGTCCGATGCGTGGGGGGCACCCATGAGGGTGATGAGCACGTCCGTGTGCGGGATCCGTCTGGCCACCTCAGTGCCACACCACCCGGACGGCCGGATCGAGGATCCAGCCCGCCACGACGTCCATCCCGACCACCCGGAGCTCGGGGCGCAGGGCCGCGCCGTCCAGGCCGTGCTGGGCCAGCGAGAAGCTGTCCGCGGCGAGGACCCCGCCCTCCTCCTGGAAGCGGTCGAGGTCGGAGTCGCTGCCCGGGACGGCGAGCACGACGCCGTCCTGGACGAGGAAGAGGAGCGCCGACTGCCCGGTGAGCACCTGGGCGACCGCGTCGCGCCGGAAGCCGGCGTCCTGGGCGACGCGGCCCTGGCTCTCGATGAGCAGCAGGCGCGGCGTGGAGCCCTCCCACACCTCGACCCCGCTCGCGGAGATCTCGCTGGTCTCGTTCACGCCTGCTGCACTCCGTTGACGGCGTCGAGCACGCGCTGGTCGAAGCTCACCAGGCTCCAGTCGCGGCGGTTGCCGATCACCGCGTAGCCGTGCACGATGCGGCCGGTCGCGGTCTTGACCAGCTCGCCGTCGCGCAGGACGTAGAAGTCCATGCGGGAGGTGTAGGTGAAGTCCTTGAAGACCTCCTCGACGGTGTACACCGTGTAGAGGTCCTCCTCCATCAGCGCCTCGTCGAGGATGCGGATGTCGGAGCGCGGCACGACCGGGATCCACTTGCGGTCGTCCAGCAGGGTCTTGATGGAGATGCCGCGGTCCGCGACGAAGCGGTCCTTGCCCTCCTCCATCAGCCGCAGGTAGCCCGACATCTGGATGCGCTCGGTGAAGTGGCAGTACGGGTACGGGATGTTCCACTTCCACGCGTACGCGTTCTGCCCGGCCGTCAGCGAGGCGAGGACCTCCTCCTCGGCGGGGGCGGTGGTGCCGGCCGCGCGCTCCAGGTCGTCGCCGAGCTTGGCGACGGCGAAGCGGGCGAGCAGCGCGGGCACCTCGCCGGCCGCCTCCAGGTAGGTGTCGATCCGCAGCGAGACGCGGACCTTGGAGGTGACGGCCTTGAGGACCTCGCCGTCGCGCTCGACCCGGATGACGACCTTGAGGCCGATCGTGCCGTCCTCGTCCTTGGTCCACGGCACGACCTCGGCCTCGGCCACGTCGTCCATGTGGAAGGCGTGCAGGATGCGGGTGTCGATCGAGACGAGGTCGAGGCCGAGGCCGTGCTCCTCGTAGAGCGCGCGGGCCGGGAGCCCGGCCTGCCGGAAGTGGTCGAGGACGGCCTCCTCGACGAGGTAGTTGACGTGCTTGAAGCCGATCCAGGTGCAGATGTTGGAGCCCTCGTAGCGGGGGCGGACCTGGGTGGCGGTGGAGGTGGTCAGCAGCGCCTTGACGGCGGTGTCCGTGACGAGGGTCATCGCTGGAGCTCCAGGGCGGTTGGTCGGGCGTGGCCGTCGGACGGCGACAGGCCCGGGACGGTGTGGACGAACTCGGCGACGGCGGCGGCGAACCGCCCGGGCGCGTCGAGCATCGGGAAGTGCCCGCAGCCGGGCAGGACGAGGGAGCGGGCGTCGGGCAGGGCCCCGGCGAGCGCCACGCCCTCCCCGGGCGGGGCGGCGAAGTCGCTCTCGCCGGCCAGCACCAGGGTGGGCAGGGCGAGCCGGCCGGCCGCCAGCGCGGGCGTGCGCAGGTACAGGTCGAAGAAGCGGAACCAGCCGTACGGGCCGACGCGTTCGCGCACCCGCTCGCCCATGGCCCGCCGCAGGTCGGCCGGGACCCGGCCGCCGGAGTGGGCCCGGATCCCCTCTTCCATGATCAGGTGGAAGTCGTTCAGGTAGTAGCTGATGGTCTCCCAGTCGAACTGCTCGGCGCGCGAGCGGTAGAACGGCGAGACCAGGACGAGCGCGCGGAGGCCGTACTTGCGCGGTGCGTCCACGCCGGCCCGCAGTTCGCGGTCCAGCAGGTCGAGCAGCACGTTGGCCGCCATCGAGTGCGCGACGACGACCTCGGCGCCGCCGGGCACCGACTCCAGCGCCTGGGCGAGCCGGCCGGCCAGGTCGGTCTCGGTGCCGAGGCCGGTGATGGTCTCGGTGCGCCAGGGCAGCCGGGCGGTCCACATCTGCAGGCCGTCCGGCAGTTCGGGGAGCGCGGGCTCCCACACGCTGTCGTTGGCGGCCAGGCCGTGCAGCAGCAGCACGCGGGGGCCGGTGCCGTCGGTGCGCCGCTCGACGGAGACCGGGCGCAGGTCGGGCCCGCCCGCCACGGCGTCGCCGCTCATGCCGCTTCGGGGGCGAGCACCAGCAGGTCGGCGCGGGCGTCGTCGCCGGCGCCGCCGGTGACGGCCTGGACCGGGCCCGGCTCGCCGGCGTCGAAGAGCCCGACCGCGGCCGCCACCTGGAGCAGCCCGGCGGCGCCGGAGGCCTTGCCGAGGTGCGCGGGCAGCTCCCAGCGCAGGCCCCGCTCGTCGGGTGCGGCGGCGCCGCGGCGGTAGCCGCCGAGCACGGCGCGGACGGTCGCCGAGCGGGCGGCGGCGGCCGCGCGGGACTCGACCACCAGGGCCGCCCCGCCGTCGACGGCGCGCTCGCCGCCGAGCAGCCGGCGCACCACCTCGTTGTCCGGCTCGACGCCGAGCACGAGGACGCGCTCGGCCCGGCCGGCGTTGATCAGGGTGGCGGCCCAGTGCAGCGCGTCCAGGCCGGAGGTCTCGCCGTTGCAGACCATCAGGTTGGGGCCGCGCAGCCCGTAGCGGATCGCCGCCGAGGAGGCGATGACGTTGCTGGAGGCGTTCGGCAGGTCCATCGGCGAGGTGGCCGTGACGGTGCCCTCGCGCAGGGTGTCCAGGGCGCGGGTGACGGTGTCCAGGTTGCCGAAGTTGGAGCTGGCGACCACGCCGACGCTGACGGCCGGCACGGTGATGCCCGCCTTCTCGTCCGCGCCGAGCAGTCCGGCGTCGCGCAGCGCGGCGGCGGTGAGCGCGTAACCGAGCTGGGTGGCCCGGTCCTTGTAGCGCAGGCCCTTCTTGCCGACGTGCGCGGCCGGCTCCACCGGGGCCCCGCCGGGGGCGGGCCCGTCGGCGAGGGCGCGGACCGTCTCGGTGCCGGGCAGCAGGACGGCGGCGCCGGTGACCACTACGTTCATGCGCCCGCCTCGCTTCGCTCGGCAGGGGCATTCACCCATGCGCACCTCTTGATGATGAGCTCACGTCGTTCGCTCATTGGGTCCCCTCCACGATGGCCACGGCGTTGATGCCGCCGAAGCCGAAGGCGTTCAGCTGCGCGAGCCGCAGCGTCCGGTCGGTGGCGGCCTCGCCGGTGACGAAGCTGAACTTCGCGGCCTCGTCCACCGGGTCCTCCAGGCCGACGGTCGGCGGCACCCGGCCCTCGTTCAGGGCCCGGACGCCGACGATCAGGTTGATCAGGCCGGAGGCGCCCGAGGTGTGGCCGGTCATCGACTTCACCGCGGTCATCAGCGGGCCGGAGGCGTCGTCGCCGAGCACGGCGGCCAGGGCGGTGGCCTCGGCCTCGTCGTTGAGCAGGGTGCCGGTGCCGTGCACCATCACCAGGTCGAGGTCGGCGGGCTTGACGCCGGCCAGCCGGTGGGCGGCGTGCATGGCCTCGGCGATGCCCTCCGGGGAGGGCGCGGTGACGTGGAAGGCGTCGCAGTTGACGGCCACGCCGCGCAGCCGGGCGTGCACCTGCGGGGCGCCCTCCTCGGTGCGGCGCAGCACGATCGCGGCGGCGCCGTCGCCCATCAGCACGCCGGTGCGGTTGCGGTCGAAGGGTCGCACCCGGTCCGGGGGTGTCGCGTGGACGCGCTCCAGCAGGCCGTACATGGACTCGGTGAGGACGTCGACCCCCGCCACGATGACGGTGTCGGGCGCGTCCGGGCCCTCCTGGTCGAGCAGGTCGCCGGCCAGCGCGAGCGCGTACAGCGAGGCCGAGCAGGCGTTGGAGAAGGTGTGGGTGACGTCGGCGTTGAAGCGTTCCTTCAGCCCGGTGCCGAAGTGCAGCCCGGAGTCGGCGAACGGCGAGCCGTCGGCCCACCACAGCTCCAGCGAGCGCAGTTCGCGCAGGCCGGTGCCGACCAGGATCGGGATGCCGGACAGGTCCTCGCCGAGGCCCGCGTCGGCGGCGGCCTGGGCGATCGCCTCGTGCAGCAGCCGGCCGGCCCGGCCCGGGACGTCCTCGCCCGGGGCGGGGCGGTCGTCGACCTCGTACGCGTGCTGGGCGCGGAACCTGGTGCGGTCGAAGCCGCGCAGTTCGGCGCGGCCGGAGACGCCCGCGCACAGGTTCTCGAAGAGCTCGCCGACACCGGTGCCGGTGGCGGCGACCGCGCCCATCCCGATGATGGGGCGGATCGTCATGACGCCTCCTTGGTCGCGTCGTACCGCCCGAGCAGGACCGCCGCGTTGTTGCCCCCGAACGCGAGACCGTTGTTCTGGACGATCCGCAGGTCGGCCTCGACCGCCTGGTTGGGCACGCAGTCGACGTCGCAGTCGGGGTCGGTGGTGACGTGGTTGATGGTGGGCGGGATGAACCGGTTGCGGATCGCGAGCGCGCAGCCGATCGCGCCGAGCGCGCTGGCGGCGCCCATGCTGTGGCCGAGCATCGACTTCATCGAGACGGTGCGCGGCGGGGTGTCGCCGAACACCTGCCGGATGGCGCCGGCCTCGGTGATGTCGTTGGCCTTGGTGCCGGTGCCGTGCGCGGAGATGAGGTCCACCTCCTGCGGCTTGACGCCGGCGTTGTCCAGGGCGAGCCGCATCAGCTCGGCGACGCTGTCCCGGTCCGGGGCCACCTGGTGGTGGGCGTCGCAGTTCAGCCCGTAGCCGAGCACCTCGGCGTAGATGGTGGCGCCGCGCTCCAGCGCCGAGTCCAGCCGCTCCAGGACGAGCACGCCGGCGCCCTCGCCGGTGAGGATGCCCTTGCGGTCGACGTCGAAGGGCTGGCAGCGGTCGGGGGCGATGGTGCCGAGCCGGTAGAAGCCGGTGAAGGTCTTGCGGCACATCGCGTCCGCGCCGCCGCAGAAGGCGAACTCCGCCTCGCCGGAGCTGACGGCGTCGAAGCCGTAGCCGATGGCGTAGTTGCCCGCGGAGCACGCGGTCGGGATGGTCAGCGCCTCGACGTCGGTCAGGCCCAGTTCCTGGGCGATGGCCGCCGACAGCCGCCCGGCCGGCACTCGCCGGGCGGCCGTCGGGTCGAAGGTGCCGGTGCCGTCGGCGAGTTCGCGCTCGACCAGCTGGTCGAGGTCGTAGCTCTCGCCGTCGGTGGTGCCGATGGAGATCAGTCCGCGCCGGCCGCGCAGCAGTGCCAGGTCGAGGCCGGAGTCCTCCAGGGCCATCCGGGCCGCCGCGGTCGAGAACTGCGCGGCCCGGCCGAGCTGTTCGACGTCCAGCGTGCGGATCCAGTCCCGCGGGTCGAAGTCGGTGATCTCGCACCCGTTGGCGTGGGCGAAGCCCTCGGTGTCGAACACCGAGATGGGCCGGGCCCCGCTGCGGCCCTCGCGGAGCCCCGTGAGGAACTCCCGGACGCCGAGGCCGATGCTGGACACCACCCCGAGCCCGGTGAGCACCACCCGGTGCCGCTGCGGCCCGGTGTGCCCGGTGCCGTTTCCTGCCGCCGTCATGGCGACCCTCCCCATCCGTCGCAGCGTTGTCGGGACTACCAGCCGGCCGGCTCCGAGACGACCTCGTAGACGCCCGTGAGGTTGACCATGCGGGGCAGCTCGCTCTGGTTGATCACGACGCCGAACTCCTTCTCCAGGGCGGCGAGGATCTCGATCGCGCGGAGCGAGTCGGCGTCGTGGTCCTCCTTGAAGAGGCTGGTCTCGGTGACCTCGTCCTCCTCGATCTCCAGAATGTCGCAGACGATTTCCTTGATGGTTTCGAGGCGCTCGTCGCGGGTGGCGGTGGTCATGGTCTTCTCCTTTGTCCGGCCCGGTTCCCGGGCCGCGCGGAATGCATTGCCGGATGTGGTGCGGGATGCGGCGCGGGGTGCCGCGCCGGATCGAATAACCGTGCGGATGGAATTCTGCGAGCCCGGTTTCCGGGCCCACAACGGCGGCTGCAACAACCTGCCACCGGCGTCCGGGAATTCAGCGGCGGACGGTCGCGGAAAGCCGTGCGCGGAGGTCCGCGACGAGCGCCTCGCGCTGCTCGACCAGGTAGAAGTGGCCGCCCGGCAGGACGGTCAGGTCGAAGCCGGCCGGGGCGATCCCGGCCCAGGCCGCGACCTCGTCGGGGGCGACGTCGGGGTCGCCGTCGCCGACGTAGCCGGCCACCGGGCAGGGCAGCGGCACGCCGGGCCGGGGCGCGTACCCGGCGACGGCCCGGAAGTCGGCGCGGATGGCGGGCAGGACGAGCTCGCGCAGGTCCTCGTCGGCCAGCAGCGCGGCGTCCGTGCCGCCCATCCGGCCGACCTCGGCGAGCAGGTCGTCGTCGCTGCCGAAGGCGGCGGTGCGCGGCGTCAGCAGGTGCGGGGCCTTGCGGCAGGAGACGGCCAGCAGCGCCGGGGCGATGCCGTGCCGCTGCGCGAGGCGCAGCGCGATCTCGTAGCCGACGGTGGCGCCCATGCTGTGGCCGAACAGGGCGAGCGGGGTGTCGAGGCAGGGGGTGAGTTCGGCGGTGATCGCGTCGGCGAGGTCCTCCAGGCGGGTCCACGGGTCCTCGGCGATCCGCTCCTGGCGGCCGGGGTAGCGCACGGCGAGGACTTCGACGTCCTCGCCGAAGGCGCGCCCCCAGCCGTGGAAGAAGCCGGCCGAGCCGCCGGCGTGCGGCAGGCAGAGCAGTCGCAGCCGCGGGGGTGCCGCGGTGGGGTACCGGCGCAGCCAGATGCTCTCGGTGGCCTGTGTCATCGGGGTGGTTCTCCTTGTCCGGTTCGGTGCTGGGGCCGGTCCTCGGACCCCTCCCGGCCCCGGTCAGCCCAGCGCGGCCGGGCTGTTCAGCGACACCACCCCGGTCTCCGGCGCGATCCGGCGGATCAGGCCGGCCAGGGTCTTGCCGGGGCCGATCTCGACCAGCCGGCGGCAGCCGAGCTCGCCGGTGAGGGTGCGCACGGAGGGCTCCCAGAGCACCGGCGAGGTGAGCTGGCGGGTGGCCAGGGCGGGCCAGTCGCAGTCGCCGGCGTACGCGCGGGCGTCCGCGTTGGCGACGACCGGCAGGTGGGCCGGGGCGAAGGCGGTGTTCTTCAGTGCGGTCCGCAGCCGTTCGGCGGCGGGCGCCATGTACGGGCTGTGGAAGGCGCCGCCGACGGACAGCCGGATCATCTTGGCCCCGATCGAGGGCGCCTCGGCGCCGATCAGCTCGATGCCCTCGGCGGAGCCGGAGACCACGGTCTGGCCGGGCGCGTTGACGTTGGCGACCCACACCTCGGCGCCCCGCGCCCGGATCCGGTCGGTGAGTTCGGCGACCTGCTCCAGCGGGGCGGCGACCAGGACGCCCATGGTGCCGGGGCGCTCGTCGGCGGCGTCCCGCATGGCCCGGCCGCGGGCCGCCACCAGCGCGGCGGCGTCGGGCAGGGTGAGCGCCCCGGCGGCGGTGAGCGCGGCGTACTCGCCCAGGCTGTGGCCGGCCACGGCGGCCACCGGCCCGTCGAGCGCGCCACGGCGCACCGCCTCGGCGTACGCGACCATGGCCACCGTGAACACGGTGAGCTGCGCCAGGTCGGTGCGCCGCAGGTGTTCGTCCGGAGTGTCCAGGAGCAGTTCCGCGAGATCCTCCCCGGTGACCCCGGAGATTGCCGTGACGATTTCCCAGGACGGGGTTTCCCGCCAGGGCTCGCCCATTCCCGCTTTCTGCGTCCCCTGGCCGGGGAACACCAGACCGATCGGGTTCTGGTCCATTGACCCGCCTTCCGCGCCGAATTCACCGGTGGGTACGGGGGCCCGCCGCCGGAGGTTTTCCGGAGGGCGGGTCCCCGTGCCGACGGCCGGCAGTTTCGGGGGAGTACGGCAGGCCATCGGGAAGGGGATTTCCGGGTGCGTGCGGTACCCGGCCCCCCTTTCCGCGGCCCATACAACCGAGGGCGCCGGGGGAGCGGCAACAGAGCCTTCAGGAAGCTGCCACTCGCCCGGCGCCCGGTGGAACGTTGCGGCCTCAGGCGCCCGGGCCGCCGCCGGGCCCCGGCCGGGCGGGCCGCAGCAGGCCGAGTTCGGCGGCGCGCACGCCGGCCTGGAAGCGGGACTGCGCGCCGAGCATCGCCATGATCTCGGCGACGTGCCGGCGGTAGGTGCGCACCGAGACGGTGAGTTCGCGGGCGGCGACCTCGTCGGTGACGCCGGCCCGCAGCGCGCCGAGGATCTGCTGGGCGAGCGCGGCCCGGTCCCGGTCGCCGAAGACGATCCGCTCGCTGGCCGGGACGGCGTTGCGCCACACGCTCTCGTACAGCGAGCCCAGCGTGAAGACCACCTTGGGCTCGCGGATGACGGAGGCCCGGACGCCGGTGGCCGACTCGGCGACGACCAGCGCGGTCGTGCCGTCCACCAGCAGCGCCTGGAGCGGGGGCACCCGGGCCACCCGGATCGCCACCGGCCGCTCCTTGGCGAGCTGCTCGCGGACGAAGTCCTCGTCGATCATCGAAGGGTTCGTCAGCAGCCGCACGGAGATGGTCTCGGCGGCGCCGTAGATCAGTCTTCGCTCGGCGAACTCGCTGAGCCCGGGCTCCTGTTCCTCGGCGCCGGGCATCCGCGCGTGCACGATGTCGATGCTGCGCACGGCGCTGCGGATGAGGGCGGCGGCGGTGTCGAGCACCGCCCGGTAGCCGCCCTCCACCGTGGCGATCTGCTGGGCCCGGTGGCTGCGGTCGCGGTGGATGGCCACCGTCGACTCGATCAGCGACCGCACTTCCAGGAGTGCTCTTTCCAGTTCGTCCTCTGCCTCGATGGGCACGTCGTACTCACCAGTTTCCCCGTTGGTGTTACTCACTGCGCCGCGGCTGGTGGGCCGCGGTCCTCCCCGTGTGGTCGGGGACGGCGCCCGGCCCTGTCCCGCAGGGCCCGCAGGGGCGCCGAAGACAGGCTGTCACTCGTGGAGCAGGCCCAGCTCGACCGCGCGCACGCCGGCCTGGAAGCGGGAGCTGGCACCGAGTTCGCGCATGATCTCGGCGACGTGGCGCCGGTAGGTGCGCAGGGACATGCCGAGGTCGCGGGCGGCCGCCTCGTCGGTGTAGCCGCTGCGCAGCCGCTCCAGGATGCTGCGGGTGAGGTCGCCGAGCAGGCGGGGGCTGAGCGCGAGGTGGTCGTCGAGCTTGCGGCCGAGCGACCAGGCGCCGGCGAAGAGCAGCTCCAGGGCGCGGACCGCGGCCCGGTCGTTGACCAGCGTGGCCTGGCCCTTGGCGTTGCCGGCGGAGGCGCGGACGAGGGCGGCGGCGCCGTCGGAGATGACGATGTCGCGCAGGTCGGCCTCGGAGACGCGGATCTCGAAGCGGGCGCCGGGCGCGTGGGCGAGCTTGGCCAGGGCGCAGTCGGCGACGCCGGGGGCGCAGAGGACCCGGACGACGGTGCCGGGGCGCATGGTGGTCAGGGCGTCGCGGGCGATCTGCTCGAAGGGCCCGGTGCCGGTGACGGCGACGCAGACCGAGTGCCGGGCGCCGTGCACGAGCTGTTCGACGGCCTCGCCGAGGGCGGTGACATCGGTGTGCGGGGCGGGGGGGCCCTGGTCGGGGCGCTGCCGGTAGAGCGAGACGGTGGATTCGATCAGTGCCCGCGCCTGGAGCAGGGTCTTTTCGACGTGCGCGGCATGATCGCCCGGCGTCGATTCCTCCTGGCCAGGGCCGTTCGGCGAACCGGCTGCACTGGTCACTTGCGTCCCCCCTTACGGTGGTGGTCTTTCCGTTCATTCGACGTTCAACTGTTTAATCAAGAACATGTCAGATGACACCTGATCAGACCACCTGCGACTGACAGTAGTTCGGCTGTTCGAAGCCAGTCAACCTTTGCTCAAAACCGCAGGTCAAGGGCCTTTGAGCCCGCACTCGGCGGGTGCGTCGCGGGGTGGGCTCGAAGGACATCGCGAACGGCATCGCGAACGACATCGCGAACGACATCGCGACGGGCATATATCAGGCCGGGATTTTCCCACCACCGACCTGGCGAATCTCCAGCCGCCCTGGCATCAACCTGCACTCGGGCACCGGAAAGGAGCGATCGGCATTCCGTTTTCCTCACGAGAAGTAGCCCGCCCCTCACCGCCGGTCGCGGCCCTGTCCCCTTCCGGCCAACCCTGAACTCGCCCGGCCGGCCTGGACTGGTCCGACCTTACGGTAAGCGGCGTGACCATACGTCAGACGGGGACTTTTCGGCCCATAACTTTGCCGGCCCGGCCGGCCACCGGCGCGACGGCGCGGTGGCGGGCGGTGCCGTCGCCGGCGTTCCCGCGCTGAACCGTCCGGTCGCGCCACGCTGCGGACATCCGCACCCCTGTGGTCCTCACCCCTGTTCGGCGTGCCAGGCGGGCTGCCCCGGCGCGCCCCGAAGCCAGGAGACAGACGGCCCGTGACACGTCCCACCAACCTCACCGACCTGCTGCTGGACGTCGCCGAGCGGCATCCGGCGACGGGCCTCGGCCACGGCCCCGGCGCCGCCGGCGCCGGTCCGACCGATCAGAGCTACCCGGCCCTGCTCGACGCCGCCCGGCGCGTCCTGACCGGCCTGCGGGCCCGCGGCCTGCGCCCCGGCGACCGGGTGGTGCTGATCCTGGAGCGCGCCGAGGACTTCCTGCCCGCGTTCTGGGGCGCCGTGCTCGGCGGCTTCGTCCCGTGCCCGCTGGCCGCGCCGGCCGCCGCCGACCCGGAGCGGTGGGCCGCCCGGCTCGGCCACGTCGACGCCCTGCTGGACGGTCCGCTGACGGTCACCACCGCCGGCCTGGCCGCCGCCCTCCCGCCCGACCGGGACCGCCCGCTCGCCGTCCTGGAGGAGCTGTCCGGCGAGCCCGCCGCGGAGCTGCACCGTGCCGCCCCCGGGGACACCGCCGTGCTGATGCTGACCTCCGGGTCCACCAGCAACTCCAAGGCCGTCATGCTCAGCCACGCCAACCTGCTGGCCTCGATGGCGGCCAAGAACGCCGCGCACCGGCTGGACGCCGCCGACGTCACGCTGAACTGGGTCTCCTTCGACCACGTCGCCGCGCTGCTGGAGTGCCACCTGCTGCCGCTGTCCGTCGGCGCCCGCCAGCTGCACGTCGCCCCCGCCGCGGTGCTCGCCGACCCGCTGGAGTTCCCGCGGCTGCTGTCCCGGCACGGCGTGACGATGACCTTCGCGCCGAACTTCCTCCTCGGCCTGGTCTCCGCCGCCGCCGACCGGCTGGACGCCGGGGACGAGCGGCTCGACCTGAGCCGGGTCCGGCAGATCATCAGCGGCGGCGAGGCCGTCCTGGTCAGCACCGGAGAAACGTTTCTGGAGAGGCTCGCGCCGTACGGCCTGGCCGGGGACGCCCTGTGGCCCGCCTTCGGCATGACCGAGACCTGTGCCGGCAGCGTCTACTCCCGCCACGGCTTCCCGGCCACCGACCGCGGCGCCGAGTTCGCCAACCTGGGCACCCCCGTCCCCGGCCTGTCCGTCCGCATCGCCGGCCCGGACGACCGCCCGCTGCCCGAGGGCGCGGTCGGCGAGCTCCAGCTGACCGGCCCGATGATCACCGGCGGCTACTTCCGCGACCCGGCGGCCACCGCCGGGGCCTTCACCGCCGACGGCTGGTTCCGCAGCGGCGACCTCGGCCGGATCGACGGCGGCCGGCTCACCCTCGTCGGACGCAGCAAGGACAGCGTCATCGTCAACGGCGTCACGTACTTCAGCCACGACGTCGAGGCCGCCCTCGAACAGCTCGACGGCGTCGCCCGCTCCTACGTCGCCGCCTTCCCGACCCGCCCGGCGGGCAGCGACACCGAGCAGCTGGTGATCGCCTTCCACCCCGACCTGCCGGAGGGCGACGAGACCGCCCTGCACCGGGTGCTCACCGCTGTCCGCGCGACCGTCGTCACGCACTGGGGCTTCCGGCCGGCCTTGGTCCTGCCCCTGCCCGCCGAGGCGTTCCCCAAGACCAGCCTCGGCAAGATCCAGCGCGCCCTGATGCGCCGCCGCCTGGAGGAGGGGGCGTACGCCGGGCAGCAGTCCGCCGTCTTTGACCTGACGACGCGCATGCTCGGCGGGTACACCGCGCCCGAGGGCCCGGTCGAGCTCGCCCTCGCCGCGATCTACGCCGAGCTGTTCGACTGCGACCCGGCCGCGATCAGCGCCACCGCGGGCTTCTTCGACCTCGGCGGCACCTCGCTCGACATCCTGCGGCTGCGCGCCAGGGTGGCCGAGCGGCTCGGCGTCACCGGCCTGGAGGTCATCACGGTGCTCACCGCGCCGACCGTCCGCGCCCTGGCCGCCCGCCTCGCCGAGCCCGCCGCTGCCCCGGGCGCCGCCCGGCCGTACGACCCGCTGGTGCCGATGCAGACCGGCGGCGACAAGACCCCGCTGTTCTGCGTCCACCCCGGCGTCGGCGAGGTGCTGGTCTTCGTCAACCTCGCCCGGTACTTCGTCGGCGACCGCCCGTTCCACGCGCTGCGCGCCCGCGGCTTCAACGACGGCGAGAAGCCCTTCGTCTCCTTCGAGGAGATGGTCGACGCCTACGTGGACGCGATCCGCGCCGAGCAGCCCGAGGGCCCGTACGCGGTGGCCGGGTACTCCTACGGCGCCGCCGTCGCCTTCGAGATCGCCAAGGTCCTGGAGGCGCGGGGCGAGCGGGTCGACTTCGTCGGCAGCTTCAACCTGCCGCCGCACATCAAGTACCGCATGGAGGAGCTGGGGTACGCCGAGACGGCCGCCCACCTGGCGCTCTTCCTGGAACTGATCGACAAGAAGCAGTCCGTCGACCTCCCCGACGCGCTGCGGCACCTGCCGCGCGAGGAGCAGGCCGCCCGGCTGGTCGCCCTGGCCCCGCCGCACCGGCTGGCCGAACTCGACCTGGACGCCGACCGGTTCGCGGCCTGGGCGGAGATCGCCGACACCCTCACCGGCCTGGGCCGGGAGTACCGGCCGAGCGGCGCCGTCCGCTCGATGACGGTGTTCCACGCGCTCCCGCTGCGCGGTACCCGCCAGGAGTGGCTCGACAACGAGCTGCGGCGCTGGGACGAGCACGCCCGCGAGGAGAACCGGTACGTGGAGGTGCCGGGCGAGCACTACACCCTGATGGGCCCGCGCCACGTGGCCGCCTTCCAGGCGGTCCTGCGCCGCGAACTGGACCACGCGCTCGCCGGGGCCGACGAACTGGCCCGCCGGCGGGCCGCGCACCGATGACGAAGGAGCACAGCAGCACCATGCGGGGGAAGAAGATCCTGATCACCGGCGGCACCGGGCAGGTCGCCCGTCCGGTCGCCGAGGCGCTCGCCGAACACGCCGAGGTCTGGTGCATCGGCCGGTTCGGCACGCCGGGCGTCGAACGGGCACTGGCCGACCGGGGCATCCGCACCCGGCACTGGGACATGGCCGACGGCTCCGAGCGGGCGCTCGCCGGACTGCCGCGGGACTTCACCCACGTCCTGCACTCCGCCGTCCACCGCGGCGAGGACGGCGACTTCAACGCCACCGCCGAGATCAACGCCGTCGCCACCGGCCGCCTGATGGAGCACTGCCGCACCGCCGAGGCGTTCCTGTTCGTCTCCACCGGCGCGCTCTACAAGCGCCGGACCCTCGACCACGCCTACACCGAGGACGACCCGGTGGATGGCTCCGCCGACTGGCTGCCCGCCTACCCGATGGGCAAGCTCGCCACCGAGGGCGCGGTGCGCGCCTTCGCCCGGGTGCTCGACCTGCCCACCACCATCGCCCGGCTCAACATCGCCTACGGGCCCGGCAGTTACGGCGGCGTGCCGATGCTGTACTTCAAGGCGATGCTGGCCGGACAGCCGATCCAGGTGCCGCTGGAGGGCCAGAACTGGTGCTCCCTCCTGCACACCGACGACCTGGTGGCGCAGGTGCCCCGCCTCTGGGCGGCCGCCGCCACCCCGGCCACCGTCGTCAACTGGGGCGGCGACCAGTCCGTCGGCGTCACCGACTGCATCCGCCACATCGAGCGGCTCACCGGTGTGACGGCGGACCTCGTCCCGAGCGAGGTGACCCGCGAGACGTACCGGTTCGATCCCACGCTGCGCCGGAAGCTGACCGGCCCGTGCACCGTCGACTGGCGCGACGGCATCGAACGCACCCTGCGCGTGATGTACCCGCAGTACCTGGACGGCCGCCGCGTGGGCGGCGAGAGCATGACGAAGGGACGCTGACCGACATGACCGACACCGTTCTCACCGACACCGTTCCGACCGGCATCGCTCTGACCGACATCGCTCTGACCGACACCGCTCTCACCGCCGATGCCGCCGCCACCGGCAGCCGCGCCCTGATCGAGCGCGCCTACCGGGCCTTCCACGACCGCGACGTCGCCGCGCTGCTGGACACCCTCGACCCGCGCGTCGAGTGGGTGCACCCCGACGGCATGGCCGAGTACGGCCTCGGCGGCACCAAGCACGGCCACGCGGGCGTGCGCGAGTTCCTCGCGAAGGTCCCCTCGGTGCTCGGCGGAATGCGCCTGCGACCACAGGAGTTCGTGGCCGCCGGGGACCGCGTCGTGGTCTTCGGTGTGCGCGAGGTCACGTCGAAGCGCGGCACGACCGTGACGCTGCCGTTCATCCACTCCTGGACCCTGCGCGGGGGCCGCGCGGTGCGCATGGAGGACGTCTTCGACACCGTGCTGTTCCGCCGCGTGATCGAGAGCTGAGACACCGCCCCACCTCCCGGGATCCCGGTTCGCGCACGGCGGGCCGGGCTCCCGCCCGCGCTGCGCCGCCTGTCCCGGAGACCTTGGTCACACGGTGCGCGATCGACCGGCTTGTATTCTCCGGTGATGGCCGTAGTTCTTATATGGCCTTCGTATTGTGCAACCCGGGTGCGGTCCCGACCGTCTCCCAGAGTACGGTGTGCCCGATCATCACGGGCAGCGCTTCCGGCGGTGAAAGGTACGCGGATGGCAGGCAAACGGGGCGAGAGCCCGGCTCGTGGCGAGGACGCGCCCGACGCGGCCACCACGGACGGCGACAGCGCCGTCCCGCAGCCGCGCGCCGGCGGACGGGCCGAGGCCCGCCGGGCCGCACAGGGCAAGGGCGGCAAGGGCGCCCCGTCCGCGGGCGGCGGCGGCCGCGCGGCGGCCCGCAACAGCCGGAAGCCGAAGAAGAACGTGAAGAAGATCGTCGCCTGGTCGGCGGCGGGCGTCCTGGTGCTGCTCGCCGGCACCGGCGGCGCGATCTACTTCAAGCTGAACGCCAACATCAAGTCCTTCGACGCGGACGCGATAGCCACCGACCGCCCGCCGGAGGCCCAGGCCGACGCGGACGGCAACAAGCCGGTCAACGTGCTGCTCATCGGCTCCGACAGCCGCGGCGGCTCCAACTCCGACCTCGGCGGCGGCGAGGACGGCGGCGCCCGCTCGGACACGACGATCCTGCTGCACGTCTACGCCGACCACAAGCACGCCGTCGGCATCTCGATCCCGCGCAACGCGATCGTCCAGATCCCGTCCTGCAAGCTGCCCAACGGCAAGTGGACCAAGGCCGGGAACGACCTGTTCAACGCGGCGTTCTCGGTCGGCGGCAGCGACGCCGGCAACCCCGCCTGCACCCAGAACACGATCGAGAAGCTCACCGGCATCCGGGTCGACCACACCATGGTCGTCGACTTCAACGGCTTCTCCTCGATGACCAAGGCCGTCGGCGGCGTCGACGTGTGCCTGCCCAAGGCCATCTACGAGGGCGACATCAACCCCAACCTGCACAAGAAGGGCGAGCTCGTCCTCCCGCAGGGCAAGCAGACCGTCGACGGGCAGAAGGCGCTCGACTACGTCCGGCTGCGGCACGGCATCGGCGACGGCTCCGACATCGGCCGGATGAAGCGCCAGCAGGCCTTCATGAGCTCGCTCGCCAACAAGATCAAGTCGGAGGGGCTGAGCCCCACCAACCTGCTGCCGCTGGCCGACGCCGCCACCAAGTCGCTGACCGTCGACCCCGGGCTGAGCTCCGCCGACAAGCTGCTGTCCTTCGGCCTGTCGCTGAAGAACATCGACATGCACAACCTCAAGTTCGTGACGGCCCCCTGGCGCTACCGCACCCAGGACGCCAACATCGACCTGGTCCAGCCGGACGTCCAGAAGCTCTGGGACACCCTCAAGGCCGACCACACCATCGACGGCCAGAACGCCACCGGCCAGCAGGACGGCGCCCCCGCCGCCCCGAGCTCGCCGCAGCCCGCCGCACCGACCTCGACCGCCCCGGCCGGCGACGCCTCCAACGAGTCCGTGAAGGTGGCCGTCTACAACGGCACGATCGCCAACGGCCTGGCCGGCAAGGCGACCGAGCAGCTCAAGGCCGCCAAGTTCTCCGCCACCACGGCGGGCCAGGCGGCCAGCACGAAGTACAAGACCACCACGATCGAGTACAGCGCCAGCCAGAAGGCGAACGCCGAGAAGGTCGCCGCGCTGTTCCCCGGCGCCAGCCTGGAGCCCAGCAGCTCGCGGGGCATCTCGGTGATCGTCGGCCAGGACTTCGCCGCCGCCAACGGCGCCGCCGCCCCCGGCGGCACGCCCGCGGCCGGCACCCCGGGCACCCCGGCCCCGCTGCCCACCACCGTCACCAACGACGCCCGCTCCGCGGACGACGACATCTGCGCGAACACCACCTACGGCAGCGGCGGCTGACCGCACCCGTACACCGCATCGCACGACTCCGGGGCGCGTCCGTCCCGGGGTCGTGCCATGGTGGCTGAGGGGGACCGCGGGCCACGAAAGGCGGATCCCATGCCCGAGATCGCCCTGCAGATCGACATCGCCGCCCCCCGGGACGTCGTCCTCGCCGCCCTCAACACCCACGACGGCCTCACCAACTGGTGGACCACCGCCGTCGACCGCGACGACGACATCCTGCTCTTCGACTTCCCCGACGTCCCCGAGCCCTTCCGGCTGCGCCGCGAGCGCGCCGACCTCGACCGCGTCGTGTGGGCGAACACCGGCGCCTTCCCGCCGCACTGGGCCGGCACCTGGATCACCTGGGACCTCGCCGAACAGCCCGACGCCCCCGACCGCACCCGGCTGCTGTTCCGCCACGGCGGCTGGCAGCCCGGCAGCGAGGACGGCGTCCCGATGGTGGCCGGCACCTGGGCGGAACTGGTCGTCCGGCTCAAGGACTACGCGCAGAGCGGCAAGGTCCAGCCCTACTTCGTCACCGCCCGGCGCCACGACCCCGCCTGAGCCCCGCCCGAGCCCGCCGAGCCCCCGCCCGGTGGCGGGATCGCCGCCGCGGGCCGATCGTTGTCCTGTACCCCGAACCCGCCCCCGCCCCGCCCCCCGAGCCCACGGGAGGCCCCCGATGCCGCCACCCGTCCCGCGACGCGCCGCCGGGAAATCGGCGGCTTCCCCGGCATCACGGGCCATCCCGGGTAAGACTGCACCCATGCTGGGCCTACCGGACGACATCCGCGCCTTCCTCTTCGACCTCGACGGGGTGCTCACCCAGACCGCCGTGGTGCACGCCGCGGCCTGGAAGGACACCTTCGACACCTTCCTGCGCGCCGAAGCAGCCCGCACCGGCGGGCAGTTCGTCCCCTTCGACGCCGTCACCGACTACGACACCTACGTCGACGGCCGCCCACGCCTCGACGGCACCCGCGCCTTCCTGCGGAGCCGGGGCTTCGACCTGCCCGAGGGCACCGACGACGATCCGCCGAACGCCCCCACCGTGCACGGGATCAGCCTCGCCAAGAACGACACCGTCCTGCGCATGATCCGCGAGCAGGGCGTCCAGCCGTACGACGGCTCGGTGGCCTACGTGCGACGGCTGCGCGCGCTCGGGCTGCCCAGCGCCGTGGTCTCCTCCAGCGCGAACTGCCGGGACGTGCTCAGGGCCGCGGGCATCGAGGACCTGTTCGACGTGGTCGTGGACGGGATCGTCGCCAAGCGCGAGGGCCTGCCCGGAAAGCCGGCCCCCGACACCTACCTGCACGCGGCCAAGGTCCTCGGCGTCGAACCCGCGCACGCGGCCGTCTTCGAGGACGCCCTCGCCGGCGTCGCCTCCGGCCGGGCCGGCGGCTTCGGCGCGGTGGTCGGCGTCAACCGCACCGGCCAGGCCGCCGAACTGCGCCGGGACGGCGCCACCGTGGTCGTCGACGACCTCTCCGAACTGCTGGGGGAGCGGGCATGACCGCGTCCGACACCTTCGTCGTCGACCCGTGGCAGGTTTCCGAACACGGCCTCGACCCGGCCGCGCTGGCCCGTGCCGAGTCCGTGTTCGCGCTCTCCAACGGCCACATCGGCCTGCGCGCCAACCTCGACGAGGGCGAGCCGCACGGCCTGCCCGGCACCTACCTCAACGGCGTCTTCGAACTCCGCCCGCTGCCCTACGGCGAGGGCGGCTACGGCTACCCGGAGTCCAGCCAGAGCGTCATCAACGTGACCAACGGCAAGATCATCCGGCTGCTCGTCGACGACGAGCCCTTCGACCTGCGCTACGGCGAACTCCTCGGCCACCGGCGCTGGCTGGACTTCCGCGACGGCCTGCTGCACCGCGAGGCCGAGTGGACCTCCCCGGCCGGCCGCACGATCCGGGTCCGCTCGACCAGGCTCGTCTCGCTCACCCAGCGCGCCATCGCCGCCGTCGAGTACTCCGTCGAGGCGGTCGACGGCCCGGTGCGGATCGTGCTCCAGTCCGAGCTCGTCGCCAACGAGCAGCTCCCCGGCGGCCCCGAGGGCGACCCGCGCGCCGCCGCCGTCCTGGAGGCGCCCCTCCAGCCCGAGGCCCACCACGCCGACGGGACGAAGGCCGTCCTGGTGCACCGCACCCGCTACAGCGGCATCCGGGTCGCGGCCGGCATGGACCACGTCATCGAGGGCCCGGAGCGGCTCGACACCGTGGCCGAGGCCGGCGCCGACCAGTGCCGGATCAGCGTCACCACCGTCCTCGCCCCCGGACAGCGCCTGCGGCTGGTCAAGTTCATGTCCTACGGCTGGTCCGCGACCCGCTCGCTGCCCGCCGTCCGCGACCAGGTCGAGGCCGCGCTGACCGCCGCCCGGTACACCGGCTGGGACGGCCTCGTCGCCGAACAGGCCGACTACCTGCGGGAGTTCTGGAAGACCAGCGACATCGAGATCGAGGGCGACGTCGAACTCCAGCAGGCCGTCCGGTTCGCCGTCTTCCACGTCCTCCAGGCCGGCGCCCGCAGCGAGGAGCGCGCCATCCCCGCCAAGGGGCTGACCGGCCCCGGCTACGACGGCCACAGCTTCTGGGACACCGAGACCTTCGTCCTGCCGGTCCTCACCTACTGCCTGCCCGCCGCCGTCAACCAGGCCCTGCGCTGGCGGCACACCACCCTCCCGCTCGCCCGCGAGCGAGCGGCCCAACTCGGCCTGGCCGGAGCGGTGTTCCCCTGGCGGACGATCCGCGGCGAGGAGTGCTCCGGCTACTGGCCGGCCGGCACCGCCGCCTTCCACATCGGCGCCGACATCGCCGCCGCCGTCGCCCGCTACGTCCGGGCCACCGCCGACGTCGAGTTCGAGCGCGAGTACGGGCTCGCACTCCTCGTCGAGACCGCCCGGATGTGGCGCTCGCTCGGCCACCACGACGCCGCCGGCAAGTTCCGCATCGAGGGCGTCACCGGCCCCGACGAGTACAGCGCCGTCGCCGACAACAACGTCTACACCAACCTCATGGCGCAGACGAACCTGCGCGCCGCCGCCGAGGCCGCCGGCCGCCACCCCCGCGAGGCCGCCGACCTCGGCGTCGACACCGAGGAGACCGCCGCCTGGCGCGACGCCGCCGCCGCGATGTACGTCCCCTACGACGAGAGCCTCGGCGTCCACCCCCAGGCCGACGGCTTCACCCACCACCAGGTCTGGGACTTCGAGCGCACCCCGCCCGAGAAGTACCCGCTGCTGCTGCACTACCCGTACTTCGACCTCTACCGGAAGCAGGTCGTCAAACAGGCCGACCTCGTGCTCGCCATGCAGGTCCGCGGCGACGCCTTCACCGACGAGCAGAAGGCCCGCAACTTCGCCTACTACGAGCGCCTCACCGTCCGCGACTCCTCCCTCTCCGCCTGCACCCAGGCGGTCATCGCCGCCGAGGTCGGCCAGCTCGACCTCGCGTACGACTACACCGCCGAAGCCGCCCTCATGGACCTCCACGACCTCGGCGGCAACACCCGCGACGGCCTCCACATGGCCTCCCTCGCGGGGGCCTGCATCGCCCTCGTGGCCGGCCTCGGCGGCCTGCGCGACCACGGCGAGACGCTCTCCTTCCGGCCCCGGCTGCCCGCCGGGCTCACCAAGCTCGGCTTCTCGCTGATGGTCCGCGGCATGCTGCTCGGCGTCGAGATCACCCACGACGGGACGACCTACACGCTGCGCCGGGGCGAGGTGATCCACCTGCGGCACGACGGCGACACGGTCCAGCTGAAGGCCGGGGAGCCGGTCACCCTCCCGACCACCGCCCCGCCCGCCCAGGAGCGCTGCGCCCAGCCCCCCGGCCGCGAACCCGCCCGCCGCCAGCCCCAGGCCGGTCTCGCGGCGGGCAAGGTCGGCGGCCAGAACCCCGACCACCTGGCGGCGGAGTAGCGGCGGCCCGACTTCCGGGCCTCCGCCCGTTCACCCGTTCGGCCTCCCCGCCGTGCACCTGCACCCCCCTCCCCGGAGGGTGCAGGTGTCCCGCGTCATCCGGCAGCCGATCGAGGAGACCCCGTGGCGAGCGTGGCCGAACAGATGGTGGAGGTGCTCCGGCAGGCCGGCGTGGAGCGGGTCTACGGCGTCGTCGGCGACAGCCTCAACCCGGTCGTCGACGCCATCCGCCGCGCGGAGGGCATCGGCTGGGTGCACGTCCGCAACGAGGAGGCCGGTGCGTTCGCCGCGGCCGCCGAGGCCGAGCTCAGCGGCCGGCTCGCGGTCTGCGCCGGCTCCTGCGGCCCCGGCAAC
Source organism: Kitasatospora sp. NPDC059722 (assembly GCF_042733235.1). Lineage (NCBI taxonomy): Bacteria > Bacillati > Actinomycetota > Actinomycetes > Kitasatosporales > Streptomycetaceae > Kitasatospora > Kitasatospora sp. NPDC059722. Next base: position 46,939 of record NZ_JBHWGD010000042.1, on the reverse strand, counting down.
ACCCACCTCGTGCAGGGCCTGTACGACGCCCAGCGCAGCGGCCTGCCCGTCCTCGCGCTGGCCTCCCACATCCCGTCCGGGCAGATCGGCACCGGGTTCTTCCAGGAGACCCACCCCGAGCGGGTGTTCACCGACTGCAGCAGCTGGTGCGAGATGCTCTCGACCCCCGCCCAGCTGCCCCGCCTGCTGCGGATCGCGATCCAGCACGCGCTCGGCGCCCGCGGCGTCTCCGTCCTCGCCTTCCCCGGGGACGTCGCCGCGCTGCCCGCCGCCGGCCCGACCGGCAGCGGCCACTTCCTGACCGAGCAGGCCGTCGCCGCCCCGCCCTGGGCGCAGGTGCGGGCGCTCGCCGAACTGCTCAACCCGGCCCGCCGGGTGGCCCTGTTCTGCGGCGCCGGCGTCCGGGACGCGCACGCCGAGGTGCTGGCCGTGGCGGAGGCCCTGAACGCGCCGGTGGGCCACTCGCTGCGCGGCAAGGAGTGGATCCAGCACGACAACCCGTACGACGTCGGGATGAGCGGCCTGCTCGGCTACGGCGCCTGCCACGAGGCCCTGCACGGCGCGGACCTGGTGGTGCTGCTCGGCACCGACTTCCCGTACGACTCGTTCCTCCCGCAGGCCCGCACCGTCCAGGTCGACCACGACGCCACCCGGCTGGGCCGCCGGACGGTCCTGGAGCTGGCCGTCCACGGGGACGTCGCCGCGACCCTGCGGGCCGTCCTGCCGCTGCTGGAGCCGAAGCCGGACCGGTCGTTCCTGGACGAGATGCTGCGCAAGCACTGCAAGGCGCTGGAGGACGTCGTCGGCGCCTACACCCGGGACATCGAGTCGCACCTGCCGATCCACCCCGAGTACGTCGCCTCGGTGCTCGACGACGTGGCCGCCCACGACGCGGTGTTCACCGTGGACACCGGCATGAACAACGTCTGGGCCGCCCGCTACCTCCAGCCGAACGGCCGCCGCCGGGTGATCGGCTCCTTCCTGCACGGCTCGATGGCCAACGCCCTGCCGCACGCGATCGGCGCCCAACTCGCCTGCCCCGGGCGGCAGGTGATCGCGATGGCGGGCGACGGCGGGATCGGCATGCTGCTCGGCGAGCTGCTCACGGTGGCCAAGCACCGGCTGCCGGTGAAGACCGTGGTCTTCAACAACGGCGCGCTCGGCATGATCAAGCTGGAGATGCTCGTCTCCGGCTACCCCGAGTGGCAGATCGACAACGGCGACGTGGACTACGCCGGGATCGCGCGGGCGATGGGCATCCCGGCGAAACGGGTGACCGAGCCGGCCCGGGTGCGGGAGGTGCTGGCCGAGGCACTGGACCGGCCCGGGCCCGCGCTGGTCGACGTGGTCACCGACCCGAACGCGCTGTCCATCCCGCCGCACATCACGGCCGCCCAGCTGAAGGGCTTCGCCCTGGCGGCGGGCCGCACGGTGCTCTCCGGCGGGGTGGGACGCATGATCGACCTGGCCCGGAGCAACCTGCGCAACATCCCGCGGCCCTGAGCCCTCCGCGCGGATTTGCCTGAGGGGCAAATTTCTTGCCCGTGCGGCACGCGAGGTGTCCACTGGTCACATGACCACCAGCCCCACCGGCGCCCCCGCCGCAGGCGAGCAGCTCGACGACCAGGAGGTCGCCGGCCTCGCCGCCAGGCTCCGCGAGCACCGGCACAGCAGCCGCCTCACGCTGGAGGTGGCGGCCGCCCGGGTCGGACTGTCCCCAGCCTATCTGTCCCGGCTGGAGACCGGCCGGCGCCAGCCGTCGCTGCCCGTCCTGCTCGGCCTCGCCCGCGCCTACGGCACGTCCGTCTCCGGGCTGCTGGGCGAGGCGATGACCGAACCCGACCCGGTGGTCCGCGGCGGCGTCATCGAGCCCGGCCGGGCCGGCGGCTGGGGCTACCGGCGGGCCGGCGCCCCCGGCCGGGCCATGCAGGCCCTGCGGGTCCACGTGCCGCCGGGCGTGCAGGACGCCGTCGTCCGGGTCCACCCGGGCGAGGAGTGGCTGTACGTCCTCCAGGGCGCCCTGAGGCTGACGCTCGGCGACCGCGTCCACCACCTGGCCGTCGGCGACTCCGCCCACTTCGACTCGCTCACCCCGCACTGCATCGCCGCCGAGTCGGCGCACGGGGTCGAGCTGCTCTTCGTCCACACCCTGCTGCAGAGCCCCGGTGGCGAACTCTGCCTCGGCGGCGGCCCTGCCGCACCGCACTGAGGAGGCAACCATGGCCGCTGACCCGACCACCCACACCTCGACCCCCGAGGCCCCCAAGACCATCGACGCCGGCAAGTGGGCCAACCGCCGCGTCGCCGTCCGCCTGGTCATCTACACCGCGGGCATCCACGCCTTCGCCGGCTTCATCATGCTGCTGTTCGAACTCGGCGGCCGCAACAAGTAGTCGGGAGCGGAGCGGGCGCCCTTGTCACCCTTCCCTTTCCATCCCCGCGCCCCTGTCTCCCTCGCTTTTCCATCCCCTTTCCATCCCCGCGCCCCGAGAGGGGCGCGAGGAACTGCGCGAGGCGGAAGGAGCAGACCCGCGCTTACGCGCCGCGCAGCACCCCGCACTCACGCACTGCGCAGCAACGTGCACAGCGCCGACAGCGCAGCCGGAAACGCGTGCTCCGCAGGAGTCCCGTACCCGATCACCAGCGACGGCGGCCCGCTCGCGACGCCCCCGTCCGCCCGGTGCCACGAGAGCCCGTTGAGCGACACCCCGGCGGCCGCCGCCCGCGCCAGGAGCTCGGCCTCCGACGGTCCGTCCGCCGGCAGTCGCAGCACCGCGTGCAGTCCCGCCGCGATGCCGGTGACGCGGACGTGCGGGGCGTGTTCGGCGAGGGCGGCCACGAGCCGGTCGCGGCGCCGCCGGTAGTGCAGCCGGCAGCGCCGCACGTGCCGGTCGTACGTCCCGGAGGCGATCAGTTCGGCGAGCGTCAGCTGGTCGAGCACCGGCGACATGATGTCGGCGAGCTGCTTCAGCCGGGCCACCGGTTCGACGAGCGCGTCCGGCAGGGCGAGCCACGCGAGCCGCAGGCCCGGGGCGAGGCTCTTGGCGGCCGTCCCGGCGTACACCACGCGCTCGGGGTCGAGCGCCTGCATCGCGCCGAGCGGCTGCCGGTCGTAGCGGAACTCGCCGTCGTAGTCGTCCTCGACGACGTAGCCGTCGTGCTCGCGCGCCCACCGCACCGCCGCCGCCCGCCGGTCGGCGGCCAGCGGCGCGCCGGTGGGGAACTGGTGGGCGGGGGTGAGCAGGACGCCCCCGACCCGGTCGTCGAGCAGCTCCACCCGGGCGCCCGCGTCGTCGAGCGGGAGCGGTACGGTCGCGAGGCCGGCCGCCCGGGCGACGGCGAGCTGCGGCGGCAGGCCGTACTCCTCGACGGCGAGGGCGCCGGCCCCGCGGTCCCGCAGGGCCGCGCAGAGCAGCCCCAGGCCCTGCGTCACGCCGCTGCACACCAGCAGGCGGTCCGGGTCGGTGCGGACCCCGCGCACGCGCGCCAGGTAGTGGGTCAGCGCCTCCCGCAGCTCGGGGCGCCCGAGCGGCGAGCCGTACCCGAGGACCTCGTGCGGGGCGGTGGCCAGCGCCCGGCGGGCGGCGGCGAGCCAGGCGGTGCGCGGGAAGAGCGACAGGTCGGGCCGGCCGGACATCAGGTCGTGGCGCGCGGCCGGGCGTTCCCGCACCGGCGGGGTGGCCCTGGGCGCCGGCGGCCGGGGTGCCGCGCGCTCCGCGACGGTGGTGCCGGAGCCCTGCCGGGAGGTGAGCCAGCCCTCGCCGGTGAGCTGCCCGTACGCCTCCACGACGGTGTTGCGGGCGATCCCGAGGTCCTCCCCGAGCGCGCGTGAGGACGGCAGCCGGGTGCCGGGGGCGAGCCGCCCGTCCTGGACGGCCTCGCGCAGCGCGTCCTCCAGGGCGGCCCGCAGCCCGGTCCCGGCGGCGCGCCGCCCGGTGAGGTCGAGGTGCAGGTCGCCGCCGAACGCGCTCCACGAAGTGCTCATCGACGGGATTATCCCGCGTCGGCGCCGAGCCGCGGGTGGTGGCGGTGCATCGCCGCGAGGACCTCTTCGAGCGGGACGGGGATGGTGTTGGCGGCGATGTTCGCGGGTCCGTACCCGAGGGAGCGGTTGAGGCCGGCGCTCGCCCGGACGAGCCGGGGCGCGCGGGCCAGGTAGGCCGCCGGGTCGTGCAGCACGACCGCGATCATCCGCTGGGTGCTGCCGCGGACGGTCATGCTGCGGATCCCCACGGCGGCGATCTCGCTCCAGGCGATGCGGCCGAGCTGGACGTGCTCCAGGCCGTCGGCGTCCAGCACCAGTTCGGGCCGGTTGCGGACGAGCCGGCGGGCGAGCGCGAAGGAGCAGAACCCGAAGAACGGCACGGCCAGGGCACCGCCGACGAGGCCCTTGACGGTGGCGTGGTGCCAGAGCAGCAGCGCGCCGCCGACGGTGAAGCCGAGCGAGGCGAGCAGGAGGAGGAGCGCCTTGCGTCTCGACAGCGCGTAGACGGTCGGAGGCGGGTTTTCGTTGATCACGGCCGGTCACGGTAGCGCCCGGCCGGAGACCGGTCGGACCCGGGTGGGCCTGTCGTCCGTCGGCGGGCTCCGCCTGCGTGGTGTCACATCCCCGCGCTACCGTGCCGCCCATGGCGAACTATGTACTCGTGGCAGGCGCGTGGCTCGGCGCGTGGGCGTGGGACGAGGTGGCGGCGGAGCTGCGCGCGGCGGGGCACGGCGCGTACCCGCTGACGCTGTCCGGGCTCGCGGAGAGGCACGGGGTGGCTCCGGCGGGGCAGGAGGTCCACGTGCGGGACATCGTGGCCGAGGTGGAGCGGCTCGACCTGCGCGACGTCGTCCTGGTCGGGCACAGCTACTCGGGCATCCCGGTGGGCCAGGCCGCCGAGCGGATCGGCGAGCGGCTGGCCCGGGTGGTGTTCGTGGACGCCGACGTGCCGCGGGACGGCGAGTCGTTCGTCTCGGTGGCCGGGAACGGCCAGGAGGTGGCGGTGGCGATCGCGCGGAACGGCGGCTGGTGGCCGCCGCTCGCGGCCGGGGACTTCGCCGGCCAGGGCCTCACCGACGAGCAGGTCGCCCGGATCGTCGCCGGTTCGACGCCGCACCCGGGCGCCTCGCTGACCGAACCGGCCGTGCTGGGCGACGCGTTGCCCGAGCTGCCGGTGACGTACGTCAAGTGCCTGCTGGACTGGCCCGAGCCGTTCGGCCGGGCCGCCGAGCTGCTGGCGGGCGAGCGGTGGCGGCTGGTCGAACTGGACACCGGCCACTGGCCGATGTTCTCCCAGCCGCACGAACTCGCGGCCGTCCTCCAGGAGTTGTGAGCCGCTAGAGCGAGAGGTAGACCGCGCTGCCGACGCCGGCCACGAAGCAGTAGATCGCGAACGGCGTCAGGCTGCGGGTCTCGAAGTACTTGGTGAGGAAGCGCACCGACACGTACCCGGCGACGAAGGCGGCGATGCTGCCCGCCACGACCGGGCCGAGGACGGCGGAGTTCTCCGGCTTGAACAGCTCGGGCACCTTGAGCGCCGAGGCGGCGATGATCACCGGCGTGGCGAGCAGGAAGGAGAACCGGGCGGCGTCCTCGTGGTGCAGCCCGCGCAGGATGCCGGCGCTCATGGTGACGCCGGAGCGGCTGATGCCGGGGAAGAGCGCGAGGATCTGGGCGGCGCCGATCCAGACGCCCTGCTTGTAGCCGAGCCGGGCGAGCCGGTGGTCGGAGGCGATCGCCGGGTCCAGCCCGGGTTCGTCGGCCACCGGGGCGGCGTGGCCGGCCCGCCGGCGGCCGGTGCCGCCGCGCTTGAGGCGTTCGGCGCCGAGCAGCACGAGCCCGTTGAGGGCGAGGAAGACGGCGGCCGGGATCGGCTTGCCGAGGGCGTTGCGCAGGGCCTTCTCGAAGGCGAGGCCGGCGATGCCGACCGGGATGGTGGAGACGATGAGCAGCCAGGCCAGCTTCTCGTTGCGGGTCTCCACGCGGCGGTGACGGATCGAGCTGATCAGGCCGCTGATGATCCGGAGCCAGTCCTTGTAGAAGAAGACCACCAGCGCGAGCGCGGTGGCCAGGTGGAGGCCGACCAGCACGGAGAGGTACGGGGAGCCCTCGGCGGTCATGTCCAGGTCGTGCTGGATCTTCCCGCCGATGATCGCCGGCAGCAGGATGCTGTGGCCCAGGCTGGAGACCGGGAAGAGTTCCGTCACACCCTGCAGCAGGCCGACGCCTATCGCTTCCGGGTAGGTCAGGGTGGACATCGCGCACCTTCGCTCGGAGGTCTGATCAGGGGGAGCCCCGGCGAAGCTACTACGGGGATGTAGACGCCCGGCAGGTCTGAGGCCGGAAATTCACCGAGTGGACGTCTCGCCGAAACCCGGGCCGGGCGACCGGCGTTCGGGCGCCCGCTCAGGCGGCGGCCGGGTGCGCGGCCGGCGCGTGGGTGAGCAGCACGTGCACCCACACGGCGAGCAGCACCCCGGACGACACGGCGCGCTCGGCCGCGTGGCTGAGCGCCAGCGCGGCGCCCGCGGCGACGAGCGCGGTGCCGGCCACCAGCAGGGCGGCGGGCAGCACGTCCGCGGGGCGGGGGCGGTTCATCGTGGTCCTCCCTCGTGGTCGACGAGGCACCACGATGCAACCTCCCGCTGCGGCAGGTTCAAGCGTTCGTTCGCCGACGGGCCCCGAATCCGCCGACGGCCCCGGAACCGGCCCGGGTCAGCCGAGCGCCACCCGCCGCCACGCCGCCTCCCCGGCAGCCACCGGCGCCGGCCCGAAGTCGTAGCGCAGCCGGTCCGGTCCGAGGGCGAGCAGCGAGATCGAGGACGAGCCCCAGATCCGCCCGTCGCCGAAGTCGCGCCGCTGGACGAGCGCCGCGTCGTCGTCCGGCGCGAGCCCGTCCCCGGAGACGACCGGCAGCCAGGCGCCCCACGCGTCCTCGACGGTCCCGGCGCCGCCCGGCTCGGGCCGGGGCTCGGCCTCGAAGCGGGCCCGGGAGTGCGCGGCGCGGGCGGCCATCACGGCGCGGATCCGCTCGGAGGTGGTCCGGCTGTGGGCGCGGCCCTCCAGGCCGTCGTTGAGCACGACGCTCAGGCCGGTGGGCAGGTGGTGCTCGACCAGCCGCCCGTCGCCCCAACTGGCCACCCGGGCGCCGTCGGGACCGGCCAGCACGAGGTGGAACGGGTCGTACGGGGTGAGGTCGAGGTGGCCGACGCCGCCCTCGCGCACGGCGGTGAGCGGCAGCCGGCCGCGGGAGAGCCGCGTCTCGGCGGGGGCGAGCGGCCCGAAGCCGTTGAGCAGGCAGGCGGCAGTGCGCCGCCCGGGGTCGGCGGCGAGCCAGGTGCCGCCGGCGGCGAGGTCGAGCCCGCCGACCAGCCCCGGGTGCTCCGGCCAGTGGTGGGCCGGCGGGAGCCAGCGGCGCCCGAGGTACTCGTCCCGGACGGAGAGGAGCAGGACGGGCACCGCCGACCCCGGCTCGATGCTGACGAACGCCGTACACACGATCCTGTCCCCCGGTTTTCGCTCTGTTCAGCGATCCTCGCACGCCAGTTCTCTTACCGGAACAGCGGTGGGGGCCCGGAAAGTGGCCCAGGAACGCCGCACGTGAATGCACCAGGCGGTAGGGCCACTCCGTCCCTAGGCTGGTGATCATGACGACGACGAACGAGACCGCGGCGCACGGGACCGCAGAGGGCGCGGACGCGCCGGTCCCCGCGCCCGCTCAGCGCCTCGCGATGCACCGGCTCGCCCCCGAGTACTACTCCGCGATGATCGCCGTGGACCGCGCCTCCCGGACCGGCCTCGACCCCCGGCTCGCCGAGCTGGTCAAGGTCCACGCCTCGATGATCAACGGCTGCGCCTTCTGCATCGACATGCACGCCACCGACGCCGTGCAGGGCGGCGAGCAGGACCACCGCCTGATCTCGCTCCCGGCCTGGCGCGAGACCCCGTGGTTCACCGCGAAGGAGCGCGCCGCCCTGGCGCTCACCGAGTCCGTCACCCTGCTGACCCGGGGGCACGTGCCGGACGCCGTCTACGACGAGGCCGCCGCCCACTTCGAGGAGGCCGAACTCGCCCAGCTGATCGCCCTGATCGCGACCATCAACGCCTGGAACCGGATCGGCGTGACCTCGCGCCTCAGCCCGGCCGCGAAGTGAGGGGAACCGCCGTGACGAGCCAGCAGGACAAGGCCCGGCTCCTGCACGAGTTGCACCGCGCCGGCGAGCCGCTGGTGCTCGCCAACGCCTGGGACGCGGTGAGCGCCCGCCTGGTCGCCGACGCCGGCGCCCGGGCCGTCGCGACGGCCAGCGCGAGCGTCTCCTGGACGCTCGGCAGCCCGGACGGCGGCGGCGCCGACCGCGACCTGGTGCTGGCGCAGACCGCGCTGGTCGTCCGCGCGGTGGAGCAGCCGGTCACCGCCGACCTGGAGAGCGGCTACGCGCGGACCGCCGCCGGGGTCGGCGAGACGGTGACCGCGCTGCTCGGCACCGGCGCCGTCGGCGTGAACCTGGAGGACGAGGGCCGTCCGCTCGACGAGGCGGCCGAGCGGATCGCGGCGGCCCGGGCGGCGGCGGACGCGGCCGGCGTGCCGCTCTTCGTGAACGCGCGGACCGACGTCTTCCTGCACCAGCTCGGTGAGCCGGAGGGCCGGCTGGACGAGGCGGTGCGCCGGCTGCGGGCCTACGTCGAGGCAGGTGCGGACGGCGTCTTCGCCCCCGGCGTGGCGGACCCGCAGACGATCGCCGCGCTGGTCCGGGCGGTCCCCGCCCCCCTCAACGTCCTGGCCGCGCCCGGCTCGCCGTCCGTCCCGGAGCTGGCGAAGCTCGGCGTCGCGCGGGTGAGCCTCGGTCCCGGCCTCGCCAAGGTGGCGTTCGCGGCGGTCCGCCGGGCCGCCGAGGAGGTGTACGCGAGCGGCACGTACACCGCCCTCGACGGCGGGCTGACCTACCCGGAGCTCAACGGGCTCTTCCAGGGCTGAACGCCGTTGCCGGCGACGGCGGACGGGCTGACCGCACGGGGGTCGGTCAGCCGATCTGCCCGCTGAGCCCGGGGTGGGTCATCTGGTTGGTCCCGATCTTCTCCACCTCCTGGGCGGTGTGCCCGACCACCGGCAGCTGGCCGGCGGTGTGGATGGCGAGGTCGGCGGGGGAGACGGTGAGGCCGTCGGTGAGACCGCCGGTGGCGTCCGGGGAAGCGGCGGTCTGGCTGGTGGCGGAGGCGGCGGGCGCGGCGAGCGCGAGGCCCGCCATGGTGAGGGCGGCCAGGGTGGCGAGTTTCTTCATGCCCTGCCGAACGACCCGGGCCGCCCTCGGGTAACCGGACGGCTCAGACCGTCACCCTCAGGGTCCGCACGCTGTTGCTGACGAACGAGGCGATCGGCTCCGGCTCCGCGCCCTCCGCGTCCTCCGCGAGGGCGAGGCCGGGGAAGCGCTCGAACAGGTGGCGCAGCGCCGTCTCCGCCTCCAGCCGGGCCAGCCCGGAGCCGAGGCAGAAGTGCGGCCCGTGCCCGAGCGACAGGTGCCGGTTGGGCCGGCGGGTGAGGTCGAAGGCGTCGGCGTCCTCGTGGTGCCCGGAGTCGCGCCCGGCCGCCGCGTACGAGGCGAGCATCGCCTCCCCGCGCCGGATCACCACGTCCCCGACCTCGATGTCCTCGATCGCGTACCGCAGCGGGAACTGCCCGACCGGGGAGTCGTACCGCAGCGTCTCCTCGACCACCGCCGACCACGGCTGCTCGCCGTCCAGCACCAGCCGCAGCTGCTCGGGGTGGGCCAGCAGGGCGCGGACGGCGTTGGTGATCAGGTTGAGCGTGGTCTCGTGCCCGGCGACCAGCATCAGCAGCAGCGTGCCGACGAGTTCGGCCTCGCTCAGCCCGTCGCCGGCCTCGCGCGCGGCGATCAGGTCGGTGGTCAGGTCGTCGCCGGGCTCGGCCCGCTTGGCCGCGACGACGGACGCGAGCAGCGCGTTGAGGTCCCGTTGCGCGGCGACGGCGGCGGCCGGGGTGGCCGAGCTGGAGACGAGCGTGTCGGACAGCTCGTGCAGGTCGTCCTGCTGCTCGACGGCGAGGCCGAGCAGTTCGCCGATCACCTGCATGGGCAGCGGGTACGCGAAGTGCGCGCGCAGGTCGAACGGGCCCTCCAGCTCGGCGACGGCGTCGAGCAGGGCGACGGCCCGCGCCTCGATCGCGGGCGCCAGGTCGGCGATCCGGCGCGGCGTGAAGGCCTGGCTGACGAGCCCGCGCAGCCGCCGGTGGTCGTCGCCGTCGGCGGTGACCATCCCGGGCACGGTGACGAAGTTGAGCAGCGGCCAGCCCTCGGGCAGCCGGCCCTCCCGGAAGTCCGTCCACAGCCGGGCGTTCTTGCCGACGCGCGGATCGGCGAGCAGCGCCTGGAGCGTGTCGTGGTGGGTTATCGCCCAGACCACCACCCCGCCAGGGAGCTCCACCAGGACCGCCGGGCCGGCGTCCCTGAGCCGGGCGTTCTCGCTGTGCTGGTCCCGTCCGAAGGGGTCGAGTCGGACGGGCCGGGGGCCGGTTCCTCGGGGAGCGTCGGCGGTGTCCATGCGGGCCTCTCGGGGGCGGGCGGTCGGGGCGGGGTGAAGGCGCTGTAGAGCACCGGCAGGCTGAGCAGTGCCCGCGACCACGGGGAGGGACGCCAGGCCAGTTCGACCGGCGGGACGGCGAGCTGGAGGTCCGGCAGCCGGTGCAGCAGGGTCTCGACGGCGGTCTCGACGATGATCCTGGCCGGGTGCTGCGCCGGGCAGACGTGCTGGCCGGCGCCCCAGGCCAGGTGGGCGCGGTTGCCGCCGAGCGAGCCGTGCGCGGCGGCGGCGACGCCCTGGGCGGCCGGGTCGGCGTTGGCGGCGGCCAGGCCGAGCACGAGCATGTCGCCGGCGCTGATGTACTGGCCGCCGAGCACGGTGTCGGTGGTGGCCCAGCGGCCGGGGAAGTTCTGCGTCGGCGGGTCGCGCCAGAGCACCTCCTCCAGCGCGTCGGAGACGGTGAGCCGGCCGCCGGTGAGGGTGGCCCGGAAGCGGCGGTCGGTGAGCAGCAGCCGCAGCGTGTTGCCGGTCCAGTTGATGCTGGTCTCGTTGCCCGCGACCAGCAGCACCACCAGGTGGTGCACCGCCTCCTCGTCGGTCAGGCCGGCCGGGTGGGCGAGCAGCCAGGAGGTGAGGTCGGCGCTCGGGGCGGCCCGGCGGCGGCGCACCAGGTCGACCAGGATGGCCTGGAACTCGGCGTTGGCGCGCACCGATTCGGCGCCGCTGTCGACGAAGTGGCTGATCAGCTCGATCAGCCGGGGGCCGGCCGCGGCGGGCAGGCCGACCAGCTGGGTGAAGACCAGCAGGGGCAGCGCGCGGGCGTACTGCGCGACCAGGTCGGCGGTGCCGTCCGGGCCCCAGCTGTCGATGAGTCCGTTGGCGGCGGCCTCGGTGGTGCCGCGCAGCTGGTGGTGGTCGATCTGGGCGAGCGTGTCCGCGACGGCGGCGCGCAGCCGCTGGTGCTCGGCGCCGTCCAGGTTGAGCAGGGTGGGGCGCCACGCGGTCATCGGCAGCAGCCGGGAGTCGGCCGCCAGCCGGCCCTCGGCGGGCACCCGCCAGCGGCGCGAGTCCTTGGAGAACAGCGTCTCGTTGCGGGTGAGTTCGAGCAGCTCGGGGTAGCCGAGGACGAGCCAGGCCTCGACCCCCGGCTCCAGCTCGATCGGCGCGACCGGTCCGTAGCGGGCGCGCAGCCGGGCGTACAGGCCGTGCGGGTCCTCGGCGACGGCGGCGCCGTACAGCGGCGTCAGCGGGCCGCCGGCGGGCACTCCGGCGGGCAGGCCGCCGCCGTGGCCGACGGGGCACCCGGACGTGGTCGGCGGTTCGGGCGCGTTCATCCTTGGAGCTCCAGCACGGACGTCCGGTGCAGGTGGTCCACGAAGTCGATCAGCAGGTCGTAGGACTGCCGCCGGTCGCGCGCGTCGCAGTAGAGGATCGGCACCTCGGGCAGCACGTCGAGCGCCGAGCGCAGCTCCTCCTCCGGGTAGGTCGGCGTGTCCGGGAAGACGTTGACGGCCACCGCGAACGGGATCCGCTGCTCCTCCAGCCGGCCGAGCACCTCGAAGCTCTCGTCCGGCCGGCGCAGGTCGACCATCGCGATGGCGCCGAGCGCGCCGCGCGACAGGTCCTCCCACAGCGGCCAGAACCGCTGCTGCCCGGGCGTGCCGAACAGGTACAGCGCGAGCCGCGGGTTGAGCGTGATCCGGCCGAAGTCCAGCGCGACCGTGGTCGTCGTCTTGTCGCCGCGCCCCGCGAGGTCGTCGACGCCGCTGCTCGCGGCCGTCATCGTCTCCTCGGTGCGCAGCGGGGTGATCTCGCTGAGCGAGCCGACCAGCGTCGTCTTGCCGACCCCGAACGGGCCGGTGACCAGGATCTTCACCGCCCCTTGGACGGAGGACGGCAGGTACTGCGGGTCGGCGGGCACCTCGGCGGGCACGGCTTCGGCGGGCACGGCTTCAGCGGAGTTGGCGGAGGCCAACGAGCACCTCTTCCAGGAGTGTTGTGGGCAGGCGTTCGGCCTGCGGGACGGGCGGGAGCACCTGCACGGCGCCGAGGTCCCACAGGTCGCCGACCAGCACCTTGACGACGCCGAGCGGCAGCACCAGGTGGGCCGCCACCTCGGCGATGGACAGCAGGCTGCGGCAGAGGCCGAGGATGCGCCGGTGCTCCCGGTTCAGCGGAGCGTGGTCGGGGAGTTCGGGCAGGTCCGGTAAGGCGCTGACCAGACTCTCGACCGCCAGCTCGGGCCGGGTGGAGCGGCTGCGGCCGCCGGTGATGACGTACGGGCGGACCGGCCCGTTCACCGCGGGCCCCCCGCCGCGTGGTCGACCCGCGGCGGGCTGGTGAGGTGGGTGCCGATCCGCTCGACCAGGACCTGCATCTGGTAGGCGACCAGCCCGGCGTCGACCGCCTCGCCGGTTACCACGGCCAGGTGCGCGCCGGCCCCGGCGGCGACGATGAACAGGTACCCGCCCCCGTACTCGATGATGATCTGCCGGGTGGCGCTGGCGGGCCCGCCGAAGCCCACCGCGACCCCGCGCGCCAGCGACTGCAGGCCGGAGCAGGCGGCGGCGAGCCGCTCGGCGTCCTCGCGCACGATGCCCGGGGTGCGGCCGATCTCCAGGCCGTCGTTGGAGACGACGACGGCGTGCTGGACCTCGGGCACGGCGACGATGTCGGCGAGGAGCCAGCCGAGATCAGGGGTGGTGGTCATGGAACTCTCCGGAGCGCTGGGGAAGTCGGGGGGACGCGGGACGGAACGGGTCGTCGTGGGCCTGGGCCCGGGCGGCCGAGCGGCCGCTGGCGGTGCCGGCCTGGAACATCGCCATGAACGCCTGCGCGTCCCGGGCCGAGCGGTACGGCGGCGCGGGCGGCGGAGGCGGGGGAGCGGCGTGCTGCGCGGTCGTGCCGGCACGGTCGCGCCGGTGGCTCCGGCGGGGCAGCGGCGGCGGGGCCGGGTCGCCGGCGGGGAGACCGGCGAAGGGGGGACCGCCGGCGGGGAGACCGGCGGAGGGGGGAGGCCCGGCGGCCAAGGGGGGTGCGAGCGGTGGGGTGTCCAGCAGGGGGTGCCCGCCCACCACGGGGGAGTGGTAGGGGCCGGCGCCGAACACCCGGTCGTCCGGCCCGAGGCCGGGGACGGTCGGCGGAAGCGGTTCGGTGAGCAGCGCGTTCGGCAGCAGCACGACCACGCGCACGCCCCCGTACGGGGAGGGCGCCGAGCTGAGCGTGACCCGGAAGCCGTACTGCTCGGCGAGCCGGCCCACCGCCGCCAGGCCCAGCTGCGGCACCTCGCCCAGCCGGGACACCTCCAGCGTGCTGCCGCCGGCCAGCGCGGCGCCCGCCTTGGCGACGGCCTGTTCCGGCATGCCGACGCCACCGTCGTCGATCTCGATGACGGCGCCGTTGTGCACCGGCATCAGCGTGACGAACACCTGGGTGCTGGGCGGGGAGTAGCGGGTCGCGTTGTCCAGCAGCTCCGCGACGGCGTGGATCAGCGCCTCGGCGGCGGCGCCGACCACGGCGGTCTCGATCCGGCTGCGCACCACGACCCGCTGGAACGGCAGGATGCGCGACTGGGCGCCGCGGACGACGTCCTCCAGCGAGACGGGTTCGGGCCAGTGCCGTCCGGCCCGCGCCCCGCAGAGCACGGCCAGGGTCTGGGCCAGCCGGGCCTGTTGGGCCGCCGCGTGGTCGGCCTTGAGCAGGCCCTCCAGCAGCGCCGGGTCGTCGTGGGTGCGCTCCATCTCGTCGAGCAGGGCCTGCTGGTCGTGGGCCATGACGAGGATCCGGCGGGCCACGCTGAGGAAGGCCCGCTGGGTGGAGGCGGTGTGCTCCTGCTCCTGCTGGACGACGGCCAGTTCCTCGCCCCGGCGGGAGAGTTCGGCGGCCAGCTGCTCCTGGAGCCGGGCGACGTCGCGGCGCAGCCGCTCGGCCCGGCGCCGGTGGGTGACGGAGACCGCGTGGTAGCGGGCGGCGGTCACGAGGGCGAGCGCCGCGAGCACGCCGGCTGCCGTTGCGCACCACTGAGTCATCGTCACGCGGCGAATTCTAGGGCGATGATCCTACGAAGGTGTGAACGGATCTCGCCAAGTGACCGGATCTCGTCAATATCCAGTCAATTCGGCGCCAATCCAACCTCGTTCGCCCCCGACCGGGCCGCCGGGCGACCACACTTCCCCCGCGGTTCCTCCCTACTCGGACACTTCGGACACGTGCGGGATGGCCGAGTCGCGCCCTGGGATGTGTGGGGAACGTGTGCACGGTGTTGCGGACGGGATCACATCCGGTGCAGGAGCAGCAGGGCCACGTCGTCCGGCCGGGAGCGGCGCTCCGTCACGTTCAGGGTCAGCAGGTCCGCCAGCCGCTCCAGCGCGGACGCCGGACCGATCCGGCCCGGACCGGTCTGCCGGGCCCACAGCTCCAGCCCGTCCAGCATCCGCTGCACCGACTCGTCGTAGTCCTCCTCGCGGTCCTCCACCAGCCCGTCCGTGTACACCAGCAGCGTCTCGCCCTCCGCGAGCCGGCCGGTCGTCAGGTCGTAGGGCTGCCCCGGGTCCACCCCCAGCGGCGGGCCGCCCGGCAGATCCAGCTCGACCGCCCTCGCGCCGGCGATCCGCACCGGCGCCGGATGGCCGGCCCGGGCCGCGGTCAGCCGGCCGTCCGCCGGGTCCAGGGTCAGGTAGAGGCAGGTCGCGAACAGCTCGGTGTCCAGCTCGGCCAGCAGCCGGCTGGTCCGCGCCAGGGTGGCCGCCGGATCGTGCCCGTCCGTCGCGTACGCCCGCAGGCCGCTGCGCAGTTGGCCCATCACCGCGGTCGCCTCGGCGTTGTGCCCCTGCACGTCGCCGATCACCAGACCGATCCGGCCGTCCGGCAGCTTCAGCAGGTCGTACCAGTCGCCGCCGATCTGCATCCCCTCGGTGCTCGGCAGGTAGCGGGCGGCGCTCGCGATGCCCGGCAGGCGGGGCAGCGTGCGCGGCAGCATCGCGCGCTGCAGCTCGCCGGCGCGGTGGTGGTGGGTGTCGTACAGCCGGGCCCGCTCCAGCGACTGCGCCAGGATGCCGGCGAACGCCGAGTACAGGGTGCGGTCCTCGCGGCCGAAGTTCCGCTCGGTGGCGAAGGTGATCAGGCACGAGCCCACCTGCCGTCCGGACGCGACCAGCGGCAGCACCGCCCAGGCCGCCGGGCTCCCGGCCGGGCCCCCGGGCGGGCCTCCGGGCGGGCCTCCGGTCGTGCCTCCGGGCGCGCCTCGCCCGGGTTCGCCTCGCCCGGGTTCGCTGAACAGCGGGGCGGAGCGGGTGAGCGAGGACTGCAT
Source organism: Kitasatospora sp. NPDC059722 (assembly GCF_042733235.1). NCBI lineage: Bacteria > Bacillati > Actinomycetota > Actinomycetes > Kitasatosporales > Streptomycetaceae > Kitasatospora > Kitasatospora sp. NPDC059722. The sequence continues at coordinate 31,112 of NZ_JBHWGD010000042.1, read as the reverse complement.
CACGTCCTCGGACAGGTCCGCCAGCCGGGTCGGCTCCGAGCGGCGCGCGCCCCCGTAGACCGTGTGCGTGACCGGCAGCAGCCGGCCCTCGTCCACCAGGTCCAGCACGATGCTCGCGGCCCCGAACGACGGCCGGGCCACGTCCGTCACGGCGGCGGTGACGTCCCGCACGGTCACCGCCCGCGACAGCGCCCGGGTCAGCGTCAGCAGCAGCGCCGTCCGCGCCGCCCCGGCCTTGTCCTGCCGCGCCGGTCCGTCCTGCGGCTCCTCCTGCCCCGCGCGTTCCCCGGCGAGCGCGTCGCCGTGCTCCGCGAGCAGCCCCGCGACGCGCACCGGCCGGTCGTGGACGTCCAGCATCACCTCGCCGGACTCCTCGACCCGCACCACCCCGCCGCCCCGGCGCAGCACCCGGTACTCGATCCGGTACGGCCCCCCGACGGCCAGCGCCTCCGCCATCGCCGCCCGCACGTCCGGCAGGTCCTCCGGGTGGACGATCCGCTCCAGCTCCGGCGCCGAGCCGTCCGGCGCCACCGGCTGGCCCGTCACCCGGAACGCCTCGGCGTCCCACGCGGTCTCGCCGGTCACCAGGTCCCGCTCGAACGCCCCGTGCCGCGCGGCCCGCGCGGCGAGCGACAGCATCGGGCGGCCCGGTGCCCCGGCCGGCCCCGCCGGAGCCTGCGCGCTCTGCGGCAGTCGGCCGTCCGCGTGATCGAGCAGGTGCGCCAGCCGGTGCGCGCACGCGTCGCCGATCGTCTCCAGCACGTCCAGGTCGCGCAGCGGCACCGTGCCCCGGTGGGCCAGCGCCAGCGCCAGCACCCCGATCGGCCGCTCGTCCACGATCATCGGCAGGGTGATCACCGCGACCATCCCGGTGCCGAGCCCGGCGTCCTCGTTCGGGTAGTCGGCACTCGTGTGCTCGGGCGACAACAGGTACGGCCGCCGCAGCCGCAGCGCCGCCGCGGCCGGCAGGTCGCTGCCCGGATCGATGGTCCCGTACCGTTCGTGCGCCCACCCGGGCAGCCCGTGCGAGGCCGTCAGCCGCAGCATCCCGGCGGAGTCCAGCAGGTACAGCGCGGAACCCTCCCCGGTGATCCAACTGGGCCCGTCGGCGAGGACGGTGGCCAGCATCTCGGCCGCCGTCGTGCAGCCCAGCAATAACCGCACGCAGCGCATCGCACTGCGCACCGCGCGGTTCTCATCCTCGACGGGAGCCATTGATTCTTCATACCCCATTTCCCCACCCCACGAGCCCCCGGCGACCCCCCCACCCTGCCTGCCACGCCCCCACCCCCACCGCCGGTTCCCACCCCCACCCGACCCGCGCGCACTCCGAGCCGGCGCAGCCCCGGCAAGCCCCCGCCCCCGCGCGCCTTCCCCCGGCGCGACGCCTGCCCGCGGGGGCGGTGCTTCTCCCTCCCCCGCGTCCGCGCAGCGGCGCACGGGCACCCCGGCAAGCCCTGTTCGATCGCTCACGCCCCGACCAGCCGGCAGCCCACACTTCCCACGCCGTGCGCCGCCGCGGGGCTTTCGTGCCTCCGCGTCCTTCCCTGCTTCCCCTCCCCTCCCCTCCCCCTTCAGCGGTTTCCGCGTCCGGGGAGGTCGGGGGCGGGTACACCTGCGGGCCCCAGCCGACGCACCAGCACCAGGGTCCGGTCGTCCGCGACATCCCGCGCCACGGTCCGTACGAGCTGCTCCGCCGCGCCGCGCGTGAGCTCCTGCTGCGTGCGGTGGGTCCGCAGCTCCGGCTCCGCAGCGGCCAGCAGCCGGAGCACACCCTCGTCCAGGTCCCGGCCCGGCACCTCCACCAGGCCGTCGCTGAACAGCAGCAGCGAGTCCCCGTGCGCCAGCCGCCCGGTCGACGCCGGGTAGGGGGCGCCGGGGATCAGGCCCAGGGCCGGGCCGCCGTGCGCGGCGAGGTCCCAGCCGCCGCCGTCCGCCCGGCGGAAGCGCGCGGCCGGCGGGTGGCCGGCGTTGAAGAGGCGGTAGTCGCCGGTGGCCGGACGCAGCGCGAGGTGGACCGCCGTCGCGAAGTGGTCGTCCCAGCCCATCCGGACGAGGTGGTCGTTGGCCGCCGGCAGGAACGCCTCCGGCGGCACCCGCCCCAGCAGCATCCCGAAGGCGCCCGACAGGTGCGTGGACCGTGCGGCGGCCCGGCTGCCCTTCCCGGACACGTCCACGAGCAGGAGCTCCAGCAGGTCGTCCTCGGGGCGGTGGGTGCAGAGGAGGAAGTCCCCGGAGAAGGAGGTGCCGCCGGCGGGGGCGAGGGCGCTGTCGAAGTGCCAGTCGAGGAGGCGGTCGGGGAGCCGGGCGAGGGTCCTGGTGTGCTCGGCGAGTTCGAGGAGGATGGAGTCGCCCTGGGTGCCGCGCAGCCCGAGCCGGTGCCGGAAGCGGTTCGCGACCAGCACCGTGGCCCCGGTGGCGGCGAGGACGAGGGTCACCCCGAGCCGTACGCAGTGCGGGTCCTGCAGGGCGGCCCCGAGCGCACTGCCCGCGAGGGCCGCGCACACGAGCACCAGCAACCGCCCGCGCGGCAGCACGAGCCCGCCGACCACGAGCGGCAGCACGAGCGCCGACGGGGGCCAGCTGTACGGCAACGCGAGCGGCAGCAGCCCGAGCACCACCGTGAGCACCAGCAGCACGACGAGCGCGTCCCGCCCGGCCCGAGCGTCCCCGTCCAACAGCCGCCCGTACCACCGCCGCACCCTCCCGACCAGCGCGGGCAACAGGACCTCCACCAAACGGGTGGGCGGTCCCCGGTCATGACCCCCCAGTCAGCCCCGCCACACTAGCCCCCAGCAGAAACGTTCCCTCCGCCCCCACCCCCGAGCCCCCGCACAGGAAGTCGCCCCCGCCGACTTCCCGCGCCTTCCGGACCGCCGCAGCCCGCCCCCAGGTCCTCTCGCGCCCTCGCCAACCTTCCTCCCCCGCATGGGAAGTCGCCCCCGGCCGACTTCCCGCGCCTTCCGGACCGCCGCAGCCCGCCCCCAGGCCCTCTCGCGCCCTCGCCAACCTCCCTCCCCCGCACGAGAAGTCGCCCCCGCCGACTTCCCGAGCCGCCCTCATCCCGCCGCCGCACGGCCCCGGAGCGTTCTCTCCCGTCACGCCAGCTCGCGCGAGAAGTCGGCTCCGCCGACCTTCAGCGCGGCCTCGGTGTCCTGCAGAGGCGCTCCTTCGCCGTGCCGCGCGCCCGATCCCGGCTCTCTCTTGCCCTCCTGCTCGCCGCACTGCGCGAGAAGTCGATCCCGCCGACTTCCTGTGCTCTCCGGATCACCGCAGTCCGTTCCCGGCCCCCGCGCGGCCTCACCTACCTCCCCCTCCCCGCGAGAAGTCGATCCCGCCGACTTTCTATGCACGCTGGGCCGGCAGGGCTCGCGCCAGGCTCTCCGTGCGCTCGCTGGCCTCACTGCGCAGGAGGTCGCCCCCGCCGACTTCCCGCGCGCTCCGGATCAACGCGGCCCGTCCCCGGCCCGCGCACATTTGCCAACCTCTCTCCCCGCACGGAAAGTCGATCCTGCCGACCTTTCGTGCCGCCCTCATCCCGCCGCTGCAGCGCCCCGGAGCGTTCTCTTCCATCACGCCTGCTCGCGCGAGAAGTCGGTTCCGCCGACTTTCAGCGCGCTCTCGGTGTCCTGCAGAAGCGTTCCTTCAGCGTGTCGCGCGCCCCGTTCTTGCCCTCCTGCCCTCTTGCTCGCCGCGCTGCGCGAGAAGTCGATCCCGCCGACTTCTCACGCGCCTCCGGGAACGAGCAGAACCGTTTCATCGCCGCCATGCGCAGAGTGCGCCGCCTCCCCGCCATTTGCACCGCGCGAAAAGTCGGCCCATTCGACTTCCAGCGCGCTGCCGCCTCTGCCGGGCTCCGTGCGCGAGGCGCCAGCCGGGGCGACTTCCCGCGCGGCTTGCCCAGTGCCCCACGGGTCTGCGCCCGCCGCATGAGAAGTCGACCCTGCCGACTTCCCGCGCTGCCACCCGACCCCGTGGCCTCGATCTCGTCCGCACGAGAAGTCGACTCGGCCGACTTTTCGTGTGTTGTGCCCCGGGATTCCAGGGCCCGTAAGAAGTCGACCCTGCCGACTTTTCGTGCGGTCCTCGCGT
>NZ_JBHWGD010000042.1:18041-26922 GCF_042733235.1 Kitasatospora sp. NPDC059722 | reverse complement strand
AAGTCGACTCGGCCGACTTTTCGTGTGTTGTGCCCCGGGATTCCAGGGCCCGTAAGAAGTCGACCCTGCCGACTTTTCGTGCGGTCCTCGCGTGGTGGGGGAGGGGGTGGTCGCGTCCTGCTCGCCTGGGAGGTCGATCTCGCCGACTTTTCGTGCTGCCCTCAACCTGCTGCCGCGCCCTCGCGTGGCGAGTGGCCCGGTACTGTCGGCGCGAGGGGTTGTCGGCCTCGGGGGCGCGATCAGGACCGGCCCGAGTCCGGTCGCGCGAGAGGTCGACTTGGCCGACTTCTCGTGTGTTGTGCCCCGGGATTCCAGGGCCCGTAAGAAGTCGACCCTGCCGACTTTTCGTGCTGTCCTCGGGTGGTGGGGGAGGGGGCGGTCGCGTCCTGCTCGCCTGGGAGGTCGGTCTCGCCGACTTTTCGTGCTGCCCTCAACCTGCTGCTGCGCCTTCGCGTAGCGAGAGGTTGGCGGCCTCGTCGGGGGCGCGATCGGGACCGGCCTCGATCTCGTCTGCGTGAGAAGTCGACGCGGCCGACTTCTCGTGTCGCCTCAGGCCTTTGGCCAGGTGTGGAGGCCGCTCGTCAGGGTGGTGATGAGGCGGTCGTGGGTGGTGGTCAGGTCTTCGGCGAGTTGGAAGGCTCCGGCGATCGAGAGGGAGGCGAAGCCGTGGGCGAGGGAGCGGACGGTGCGGGCGGCGTGGATGGCTTCGGAGCCGTCGAGGCCGTACTCCCGCAGGACGGCGACGATCACCCCCACCAGCCGGGCCGCCGCCGCGTTGAGGTCGTCGTCCGCCTGGGGGGCCTGCGGCAGGGCGTTGTACCGGTGCGGGTACGCCGTCGCGTAGGCGTGGTAGGCGCGGAGGACGGCGGCGACGGCGTCGTCCCCGCTGCGGCCGAGGGCGGAGTCGGCGAGTCGGGCGGCCAGTTCCTCGGTGACGCGGACGGCGATGAGCCGCCGCAGTTCGGTGAGGCCGCCGCTGACGTGCTTGTACAGGGAGGGGGTGGCGACGCCGGCCCGGGTGGCGACGGCGGCGAGGGTGAGGCCGTCCGGGCCCTGGTCGTCGATGAGGGCGAGGGCGTGGTCGACGACCTGCTCGGGCGTCAGTCCGACTCGGGGCATGGCTCGGTCTCTCTGTGTCGTGATCCGGGGGAGGAGGCTCAGGCGATCTCGGCGAGGAAGGGCAGCAGGGCACCGGCGACGGCCTGCGGGTTGTCGGCCATCGGGTAGTGCCCCGAGCCGTCGATCATCACCTTCCGGGCGCCGAGCGCCGCGGTCTGCCGGTCGGCGACGACCTCCGGCTTCGGGAAGTCGGGGTCCTTGGTGCCCATGAGGACGAGCGCCGGGCACCGCACGGCGGCGGTCCAGCCGACGGGCGAGGAGTCGCCGCGGACGTGTCCGCGGGTGGCGGTCCTGCGGCCGGGGGTGCGCAGCGCGTCGACGAGCCCGGCCACGTACGCGTCGAAGTCGGCCGGCTTGGCGCCCGGGTAGGCGAGCTTGCGGTGGTAGAAGCCCCAGAACGCGGGCCAGTGGATGACGACGGTCCCCATGGCGTGGACGACGCCGCGCATGAGGGCGTTCTGCGGGAGGTTCTCGATGAAGGCGTCGATCAGGACGATCCCGGCGACCCGCTCGGGCGCGTCCCCGGCGACCTTGACGACGGTCGCCCCGGTGTAGGAGCTGCCGGCCAGGACGGCCCGCTCGATGCCGAGGTGGTCGAGCAGGGCGAGGACGTCGGCGGCGATGGCGCCCGGCGCGTAGTCGTCCCAGGCGATCGAGGACTCGCCGAAGCCGCGCAGGTCCATGGTGATGACGCGGTGGCCGGCGGCGGCGAGCAGCGGGACGAGGTGCCGGTACGAGCGGCGGCTGTCGAGCATCCCGGGGAGGAGGACGACGGGGGTGCCGTCGCCCTTCAGGGTGTCGTCGAAGGCGATCCGGCCGCCGGGAACGTCGAGGTACTGGGTGTCCGGGGTGGTGGTGCCGTTCATGGTGGGCCTCCTCGGTCCGCTGCTGCGGTGGCATCGGCGGTGCTGCCGATAGCCATAAAGCTAAGGCTAATAGCCTTAGCCGTCAAGCTATCGGCCCGCTCCGATGTGAGGAGGTCGTCCGCGCCGACCGGCACCCCGCCCCCTCACGTCCCTTCGACCTTGAACGGGTCGTGCTCGCTGAGCAGCTTCTCCAGCCGGGCCTGGTCCACCCGGGTGACGATCTCGTTCGTCTCCTGCTTGTCCCGGATGACCTTGGCGAGCGTGAAGGAGGAGGTGACGGTGTAGAGCAGGCCGATCCCGAGGAAGGCCCGGGTCCAGGCCCCGACCGGCAGGTAGGCGATCCCGAGGGCGAGGGCGGTGCCCGACAGGGCGAAGGAGAGCACGGCCTGGAGGTAGTACGCGGCCGTGGTGCGTGACTGCATCGGTGCGTTCATGGCGCCAGGATGGCGGCGGTCCGGCCGCCGCACATGAGTAGGAGTACTCAGACGGGCCTGGTCAGGCCGTCGTTCGGTGATGCCCAATCACGTTAAGTAGTGCCAGGGGTGGGTAAGAGCCGCAAATCAGTCATAGGGCGCAAGGCACCCGCCCGGTTGTCGGCCGTCCCGGGCGGATGGCTTGGAATCAGGGCGCCCTAGGATTAACGTTTGATAACGCAGCGCGGTCGAAACGCCGTACCCAGACGGCACCGTGCGCCGTCGCCTAATCCCGCCGGCCGGCCTCCGGGCAGGTCAGGGAGCCGGGGAACCACGTTCCTTGGGGTGAATCGGCGGGGCCCCGGCCCGGCCGTAGGAGACCTTCCTGCTCCGAACCCGTCAGCTAACCCGGTAGGCGCGAAGGAAGGAAAGGAGCACGCCTCCGTGGCGTCGACGCACACCCCGGCACAGCCCGCCGGCCCTGCCGCCGGTACCCAGCTCCTCGACCACCCCCGTCCGGCCGGGGACGAGTTCCCGGCCCCGGAGGCCGAGGCCAACCGCCACCGGATGCCGCGTCAGACCCGCGGAGCCTCCCCGCTGCTCGGCGTCACCGCCGTCGCCGCCACCCTGGGCGCCACCGGCTTCGCCTCCGCGACCCCGGCCGCCGCGCCCGCCGTCGAGTCCCCGGACGAGGCCCCGGTCGCTCTCGCCGCAGACCCCGGCCTCGCGCTCGCCGCCCGCATCCAGCAGCAGGCCGACGGCCAGCGCACCGCCGCCGAGGAGAGCGCCCGCGTGCAGGCCGCGCAGGAGGCCCAGGCCAAGGCCGCCGCCAAGGAGGCCGAGGCGAAGAAGGCCGCCGACGACGCCGAGAAGGCCAAGGCCGCCGCCCTCACGCTGCCGGTGCGCGACTACAACCTGAGCGCCCACTACGGCCAGAGCGCCCGCTACTGGGCGCACCTGCACACCGGCCTGGACTTCGCCGCCGACACCGGCACCGCCGTGTTCGCGGTCGGCCAGGGCACGATCACCTCGGCCGGCTGGTCCGGCGCGTACGGCTACCGCATCGTCGAGACCCTGCCCGACGGCACCGAGATCTGGTACTGCCACCTCTCCTCGATCATCAAGGGCAGCGGCACGGTGACCTCCGGCCAGCAGATCGGCAAGGTCGGCGCCACCGGCAACGTCACCGGTCCCCACCTGCACCTGGAGGTCCGCCCGGGCGGCGGCGCCCCGGTCGACCCGGAGACCTGGCTCCAGCAGCGCGGCCTGAACCCCTAGCCGCCGCGCAACGCAAACAGGAAGGGCCCCGACCGTCGCCGGCCGGGGCCTTCCGCATCAGTCCCGTTCCGACGGCTCCGACGATTCCAGCGATTCCAGCGATTCCGACGGCTCAGACGCCTGCGGCAACTGCGCCAGGTACGCCTCGATCTCCGCCGGCCCCGGCTCCGGCGCGAGCTCCGGGAACTCCTCGACCAGCAGCCGCGGCAGCCCCGGCACCGTCCACTCGCCGCACAGCGCGAGCGCCGCCTGCACCGCCGCGTCCTCGAACTGCCCGAAGTCCCCGGCCAGTTCGTCCGGCATCGGGCGCCCCAGCGCGTTCAGCTCGGCGAGGTTGCGGTAGCTGCGCCGCATCAGGCCCTGCTCCAGCAGCCGCCGCGCGCCGTCCGTGGCCATGCCGACCGACAGCACCCGGCCCGGGCCCCAGCCCTGCTCGTCCGGCTCGTCCAGCCACCCGGCCTCGGCCAGCGCGGCGAACGCGTCCAGCCGGTCCTCCTCGGCCAGTTCGAGGAACCCGGCGAGCCAGTCCCGCACCGCGGCCCCGTCCGTGACGTCCACCCCGTGCGCGCGCAGCAGCACCGCGTACAGCCGGGGCCACGTCACCAGGTCGGCCCGGCGCAGCAGCCCGGCCGCGACCTCGCCCTGCCACTCGGCTTCGGCGTGCAGCCGCTCCTGCCGCTTGGCGTTGAGCCGCTTCGCCGCCCGCTGGTGGTCGACCAGCAGCCGGACGGCCTCGCCGTACGCGAACGGGTCCTCGTCGGGGGCGGGCTGGACGTACAGGTGGAGCCGCTCGTACAGCAGGTGCTCCACGGCGTCCGAGGTCAGTTCGGGCCAGCCGTCGCGCATCCTGCCCTCGCCCAGCTCCAGCAGCGCCAGCACCGTGCGCAGCGGCGCCTCGGCCACCGGGGTGCGGCCCTCCGCCGCCGCCCAGGCGAGCAGGTCGGCGGCCCTGGTGCGCGGGGCGAGCCGCAGGTCTTCGTCGTTCATAGCTCGAACGGTAACCGCTGGTCGGGGGTAGGGTCGGCAGCCATGGTCCCCGTACGTCTCACCGGCCCCCGGCTGGCCATCCGCGAGTACCACCACACCCCGGAGGAACTGGACGCGCTGCACGCGCTCTTCGGCGACCCGGAGGTCACGCGGTACCTCCCGTTCGAGCCGCGCGACCGCGAGGCCTGCGCGGACCAGCTCGCCCTCTACCTGGAGGGGGCGATGGAGGAGGAACGCGACACCTACCGGCTGGCCGTCACCCTCCACGGCGCCGACGCCGCACCCCGAGCCGACGCCCGAGCCCGAGCCGACGCCGCACCCCGAGCCGCCGCCGGAGCCGACGACCCGGCGGACGCCGCGCCGATCGGCCAGGCCGCCCTCACCCTCGGCCCGTACCGGTCGGCCGAGCTCGGGTACGTGCTGCGCCGGGACGCGTGGGGGCACGGCTACGGGAGCGAGACCGCCCGGCTGCTGTGCGTCCTCGCCTTCGACCACCTCGGCCTGCACCGGCTGGCCGCCTCCGTGGACGTCGACAACGCGGCCTCCGTCCGGGTGCTCGGGAAGCTCGGCTTCCAGCGGGAGGGCCGGGTCCGGCACGACGTCCTCAAGGGCGGCGTCTGGTCCGACTCGTACCTGTACTCGCTCCTCGCCGACGAGTGGCGGGGGAGCGGAACGGCGGGTACGGGGGGTTAACCCCACCCCGGATCCGCCAGGCCTCCGGATGCCGCCGGACCACCCCGCCCCACAAGAATGGAACCGTCAGCAGGGGAACGAGACGGGCAGGGGCCGGGACATGAGCAGCTTCACCACACACGACCGCGACTGGGACGTCCTGGACGGCCACGACGGCCGCACCGGCGAGCGCACCGACGACAGCCGCCCCGCCCGGGCCCGCCGCACCGAGGAACCGCCGCCGTTCTGGCGGGCGCCGTTCTCCGCGCACTACTACCGCGAGGTCGGCTACGCCCTCACCGGGCTGCCGGTCGGGCTCGTGGGCTTCGCCGTCGCCGTCATCCTCTTCTCGTTCGGCGTCGGCACTTTCGTGACCGCCCTCGGACTGCCCGTCCTGGCCGGGCTGACGGTCGCGGCCCGCGGCTTCGGCCGGCTGGAGCGCTCCCGGGCCCGCGGCATGCTCGGCCTGGACGTGCCGGGACCGGCGCCGGTGCGCCAGAGCCGGCCCGGCACGTGGGGCGCGATCACCGCGCGGCTGGCGGACGCGGCCGGGTGGAAGGGCGTGCTGTACCAGGTGGTCATGTTCCCGTGGGCGGTGTTCAGCTTCGCGATGACGCTGGTGTTCCTGCTGGTCGGCTGGACGATGGCGCTCTACCCGCTCTACCACTGGGTCTTCCCGACCTTCACCTCGTGGCGGGGCTACAAGGTGTTCGACTACACGGACGGCAAGGGCGTCGAGCACGTCTACTTCGTCGAGGGCGCCGGGCAGATCGCCGCGGTGTCGGTGGCCGGCATCGTGATCGTCTTCCTCACCGCACAGCTGGTCCGCAGCCTGACCAACGTCAACCGGGCCGCGATCCAGGGCCTGTGCGGCCGCTGACCCGCCGAGCGAGCCCCTCCCGGCCCCGACCGCGCCCCGGAACGCTCCGGATGCGGCCGGGGCCGGCCCGTGTTGCGATGGCCGGGTGGCCGACGACACCCCAGCCGCAGACCCGGCCGCAGACCCGGCCGCAGACCCGGCCGCAGACCCGGCCGCAGACCCGGCCGCAGACCCGGCCGCAGACCCGGCCGCAGGCCCAGCCACGGACCCGGCCGCAGACCCGGGCCGCGCCGCGGACCCGGCCGTGGACCCGGACCCGCTGGTCACCTCCCGCCCCCTGGACGAGTACTGCGCGCTCTTCGGCCTCACCCGGGCCCGGTTAGCCGCCCTGCCGGGACCGGTGCTCGACTGCCCCGGCGGCGCCGCGGGTCTCCCCGCCGAGGCCCGCGCCCTCGGCTGCCGCGTGATCGCCGCCGACCCGGCCTACGCCCTGCCCCCGCCCGCCGTCGCCGCCCACGCGCTCGCCGCCCGGGCCGCGATGGCCGCCGCCATGACCACCCGCCCCGAGCTGTACCTGTCCGCGCGGCTGCTCCCGCCCGACCGCTACCTGCGCAGCTGGGACCGCGCCCGCCGCCTGTACGTCGCCGACGCCGCCGCCCACCCGGAGCGGTACGTGGCCGCCGCGCTGCCCCGACTGCCGTTCGCGGACGGCACGTTCGCCCTCACCCTGAGCGGCTACCTGCTCTTCGCCTACCCCGAACGCTTCGCTCCGGCACGGCAGTTGGACGCCCTGGTGGAGCTGGTCCGGGTGACCTCCCCGGACGGCGAGGTGCTCGTCCACCCGCTGCACGACGGCCGCGGCCGCGCCTGCGGCCACCTCGACGCCCTGCGGTACGCGCTCGGGGAGCGCCGGGTCACCAGCGAGATCCGCCGCTTCCCGCGCGCCGGGGACGGTCACACCCGCCGCGTCCTCGCGTTGCGGGCCGCCGACCGCCGCCGCCGCGAGGCCGGCCGCACCGCCTAGGAGCCGTCCCCCGGAGCCGCCTGCCGCGGCGGAACGACCGCAGGAACGGAAGCAGGCACAGAAGCGGGCGCGGGCACGAAAGCGGGTACGGACACAGGGGCCTGCGGGCCGGTCGGCGCCTCCAGCCGGGACAGGATCTTCTCCGCCAGCCAACTCCGGTCCGAGCCGTACGGAATGCCGTCCGGCAGCATCAACTGCCCGGCCACCGCGTCCCGCAGCCGCTGCGCCTCCGCGCCCGGCAGCCCGGAGAGCAGGCCCCGCGCGGCCAGCAGCGCGTGGTACTGCTCGAAGCCCGAGCGCGGGCGCTCGATCGCGTCCAGCACGCTCGACAGGTCGGCGAGCGCAGGATCGCCCTGCATGAGCGCGAGCGCCTGGATCCGGCGGCCCTCCGAGCCGTCCGCGTACAGGTCCCGCACCTGGTCGGCGGTGAGCGCCGAGCGGCGTGCGGTCGAACGGACCTCGGCCACCACGCCGTCCGGCCCGGCCGCTTGTGACCCGGCGGACGGCGGCAGCTGCGCGGCGAGCGCGCCCGGCCGGTCCGCGCTGCCGCCCAGCACCCCGAGCTGCTGCATCGCGCGCACCCGCAGGTCGTCCGCGCCGACCTTGTCGCCGTGGCGGTCGCGGTCCTGCCCGGCCAGGAAGAGGTCCAGCGCCTGGTCCGCGTCGGTCAGCACCTGGGGCAGCGCGAGGCGGGTCACCAGCCAGCCGGCCAGGAAGCCGAAGACGGTGAAGTACAGCACCAGCGCCGCCGCGAACGGCACCGCCGCGTCCTCGCCGCCCAGTGCGGGCGCCAGCGCGGTGCCGAGCTGGTGCAGCCGTTCGCCGAGCGAACCGAGCTGGGTCAGCCCGACCCCGAGCAGCACCTTGGTCAGCCAGTCCGAGACCTGCTCCAGGTTGGTGTTCGGCGCGTACGAGCCCTGCGGCTCGCCCGAGCCGTTGCGCACCCGCGGCACCCCGAACAGGAAGCCGAGCGCACCGCCGACGACCGACGACGCCCCGGCGATCACGAGCCCGCCGCCGAGCGCCTGCCAGGCGTGGGCGCGGCCGAGCGAGAAGAGCAGCAGGCCGAGCAGGCCCGTCCCGAACAGGACGGCGGCCGCAGCCCGTTGAGCCGTCCGCAGGGCCGCCGTGCCGGTCCGCCGCCGCGCCTTCGTCATCGCGTACCCCCTGTGCCCGCGTCGCTCCGCTCCGGAACCCCGGCCGACTCTAGCGTCGTGGTCCCACCGCGGACACGCCCCGGGGGTGCCGCGCGGGTGCCGCGGCGACGACGGACGGAGAAACGCAGACGGCCCGTGGGCTGCTCCTCCGCGCCGGCCCGTGCACTGGCCAGGCGCCGAGGCACCGGGGATGTACCGGTGAGCCCACGGGCCGGGTGACTGCTGTGGATTTCGCCTGCCGGGAGCCCGAGGGCTCCACCCAGCGCAGGCAGGGGCGGCTCTAGCGAGCAGCCACCTCACGCATCCTGATGGAACTCAATTCAGGATCACCTCCTTTCAGTGTGCCGTCACTGTAGGCAGCGCCCCGGAGGGAGGGCAACGGATTATTCGCGCGACCGCTCGGGCGCTCTCGTGCCGGGGCCGGCGTCGGCGCCGGGGGCGGAAACAGGGCCGGCGCCAAGAGCGACGGGCGGCGGGCGGCGTACGGCCGGGGGAACGCGAAAGGCCCGGAGGACGGATCCTCCGGGCCTTTCGGCTACTGAGTA
>NZ_JBHWGD010000042.1:0-17942 GCF_042733235.1 Kitasatospora sp. NPDC059722 | reverse complement strand
AGCGGGGACAGGATTTGAACCTGCGACCTCTGGGTTATGAGCCCAGCGAGCTACCGAGCTGCTCCACCCCGCGTCGGTGAACCCAACAGTACGGGAAAGTTGCCGCGATGGGAAACGAGATCGAAAACGGGCCGAATGCGGGCCGAAAACGGGGGCGGAAACGGGGGTGGAAACAGGGCCGGGGCCAAGGGCGCCGGGGGCGGCGTACGGCCGGGGGAACGCGAAAGGCCCGGAGGACGGATCCTCCGGGCCTTTCGGCTACTGAGTAGCGGGGACAGGATTTGAACCTGCGACCTCTGGGTTATGAGCCCAGCGAGCTACCGAGCTGCTCCACCCCGCGTCGGTGAACCCAACAGTACGGGGAAGTCGCCCGAATGGGAAATCGGTTCTCCGGCGGCACCCGCGGGACCGCGTCACCCCGGCCCCGCCGCGCGCCCGCGGCGCCGGGCCGCGTGCCGCACGCTGCGCGACCTCGCCCACGCCGCGAAGCCGACCAGCGCACCGAAGCAGGGCACCATCAGCACCGCGTACACCAGCAGGAACCCGTGCGTGCCCAGGTCCGCGGCGGCGTTCCAGATGCCGTGCAGGGCCATCGCCAGCAGCAGCCCGACCGGCGCGGCGATCCGGGCCAGCCAGCGGCGGCGGGTGGTGAGCGCGACCGCCACGCCGAGGCCGGTCAGCGCGGTGAACAGCGGGTGGGCGAACGGGGAGAGCAGGCCGCGCAGGACGAAGGTCTGCACGGTGCTGTCGAAGTCGCGCAGGCTCGGCGGCTCGCCGAGGCCGATGCTGTCCAGCCGCTGCTGCTGGTCGCTGGAGAAGGCCCGGCCGAGGTAGAGGGCGTTCTCGGTGAACGCGAACCCGCACGCGGCCATCCCGCCGAGCACCACCCCGGCGGCCAGCGTGCGCGGCCGGGAGCGCGTCGTCCGACCGGGCCCGGCCGAGCCGGTGGACGGCGGGGCGGGCCGCAGGTAGGGCAGGGGGCGCAGATAGGGGCGCAGCCCGAGCCGCTCGCGGGCGTGCGGCCCGGCGGCCCGGCGCGCGTACGGGCGCGGGCTCCGGGGGCTCGGCAGGCGGCGCAGCAGCGGCGCGCAGGGGCGCCCGTCCCGGCGGCCGTGGCAGCGCGGGCGCAGGCCGATCGGCAGCAGGAGGACGAGCAGGGCGGTGCCCTTGGCGGTCTCCTCGATGACCGGGGTGACGATGCCGGCGCCCAGCAGCTCGCCGAGCGGGCCCTGGTGGCCGGTGAGGTGGCTGCTGGTCCAGTTGTTGGCGAGGATCGCGACGGTGGTCGCCGCGCAGGCGCCCCAGCCGAGGCAGAACACGGTGTGCCGCAGCGGCACGCGGGCGGTCAGGTTGAGCCAGGCGAGGCCGCCGAGCACGAACGGCAGCGGCACCATCGCGAGCCCGAGGCCGACCAGCAGCCCGGTCGTGCCGGTCTGCCGCCGGACCAGCTGCAGGATCAGCACCCCGCACGCGCCCAGCGTGAGCACGGCGGTCGCGGTGACGGAGGAGAGCGCGAGCGAACGGCCGCGCCCGGCGCGCGGGAGGGCGGCCGGGCCGGTGCCCGGCCAGGGCAGGAACCGGTGGGCCCGGCGCTTCCGCGGCCCCGGGATCGTCCGGGTGCCGCCGGTGCGCGGAGCCGTCTGCGGTGCGTCGGCGGCGGCCCGGACGGTGGACCGGAACCCGCCGCCCGACGGGCTGCTCACGCGGCTCAGGGTAGGCCACGGCACGGGCCCGGAGGGAGGACTCGGGACGAATCGTCCGGTGCGCGCCGGGCCCGTCGGTAGCCGGGGCCGGGCCGTTCGAACGGCCCGGACGGCTCAGCGGCGGCGGAACAGCAGGTCGTGGACCACGTGCCCCTTGGCGATGCCGGCCCGCTCGAACTTGGTGACGGGCCGCCAGTCGGGGCGCGGCGCGTACCCGGGAAGGCTGCCGTCCGGGTGGTCGGCGGGCTCCAGCCAGCCGGTGCCGTCGCCCTCGGGGTGCAGGTTCTCCAGCTCCGGCGACGCCGACAGCACGTCGAGCATCTGCTCGGCGTACGGCTCCCAGTCGGTGGCGCAGTGCACCAGGGCGCCCGGGGCGAGGCGGGGCAGGACGAGGTCGAGGAAGGAGGACTGGACCAGCCGGCGCTTGTGGTGCTTGGGCTTGGGCCACGGGTCGGCGAAGTAGACCCGCAGGCCGGCCAGCGAGGCGTCCGGCAGCATGTCGCGCAGCAGGATGACGGCGTCCCCGGCGGCGAGCCGGACGTTCCGGGAGCCGTCGCGCTCCAGCAGCCCGAGCAGGTTGCCGTGGCCGGGGGTGTGGACGTCGGCGGCGAGGATGCCCTTCGCCGGGTCGGCGGCGGCCATCGCGGCGGTGGTCTCGCCCATGCCGAAGCCGATCTCCAGCGTCACCGGGAGCTCGCCGAACAGCTCGCGCAGGTCGAGCGGGGTGCCGTCGATGGGGATGCCGTACGTCTCCCAGCCGCGGTCCAGGGCGCCCGCCTGGGCGTTGGTCATCCGCCCCCGGCGCGGCTGGAAGCTGCGGATGCGCCGCTCGCGGTGCTGGGCCTCGGTCGCCTTGTGCGGGTACATCGGCGCGGGGTAGCCGGCCGGCGCGGCGGACAGGCGGGCGGACGGCGATTGCTGGGGGATGGGGGCGGTGGCAGTCACAATCACCCGAGTCTACGGGGCCGCGCGGGGCGGCCGGAGGGGCGTGTGACGCGGCTCATCCGCCCCTCCGCGCGCCGCCCATCCGCCCCTCCCCGGGTCGCCCGTCCGCCCTTCCCCGGGCCGCTGGTCCGCATCGCCCCCGTACGGCTCACTCCTCCGCCTCCAGCGCGGCCAGCGCCCGGCGGGCCACCTCCCGGCCGATCGGCAGCGAGGCGGTCGCGGCGGGGGAGGGGGCGTTGAGGACGTGCACCAGGCGGCGCGGGGAGCGCGGGTCGGCCGGGTCGAAGCCGGCGAACGCGAAGTCGTCCAGCAGTGAGCCGTCCCGGGCGACGGCCTGCGCGCGCACCCCGGCGGTGGTCGGCACCAGGTCGTCGGCGGTCACGGCGGGCAGCAGCCGCTGGACGGCGGTGGTGAACGCCCGCTTGGACAGCGAGCGGTGCAGCTCGCCGACCTCGTACCGCCAGTGCCGCCGCAGGATCCGCCAGGTGCCGGGGAAGGCCAGCGTGCCGGCCAGGTCGCGCGGGCGGACCGTCCGCCAGTCGTACCCCTCGCGGGCCAGTGCGGGCACGGCGTTCGGGCCGACGTGGACGTCCCCGTGGACGCCCCGGGTCAGGTGCACGCCGAGGAAGGGGAACGCCGGGTCGGGCACCGGGTAGACCAGGCCGCGCACCAATTCGCGTCGTTCCTTGACGAGTTCGTAGTACTCGCCGCGGAACGGCACGATCCGCAGGCCCGGGTCGTCGCCGGCCAGCCGGGCGATCCGGTCGCTGTGCAGCCCGGCGCAGTTCACCAGCACCCGGCAGCGCAGTTCGCCGGTGGAGGTCTGCACCGTCACCCCGTCCGCCCGCCGGTCCACCGCCCGCAGCTCGCAGCCCGGCCGCAGTACGGCGCCCGCCTCCCGGGCCAGCCGGGCGTAGGCCGTGGCGACGGCCGGGAAGTCGCAGATGCCGGTGGTGGCGACGTGCAGGCCGGCCAGGCCGGTGACCTCCGGCTCGTGGCGGGCGATCCCGGCCCGGTCCAGCTCGGTGACCGGGATGCCGTTCGCCCGCCCGCGCTCGGCCAGCGCCGCCAGCCGCGGCAGTTCGTCGGCGCGGGTGGCGACGACGAGCTTGCCGGTCACCTCGTGCGGGACCCCGTGCTCGCGGCAGAAGGCGACCATCTCGGCGGCGCCCGCCACGGCGAACCGCGCCTTGTACGAGCCGGGCCGGTAGTAGAGGCCGCTGTGGATCACCCCGCTGTTGCGCCCGGTCTGGTGGGCGGCGAAGCCGGGCTCCTTCTCCAGCACCGCGATCCGCAGCTCCGGCCGGGCCGCCGTCAGCGCGTACGCCGTCCCGAGTCCGACGATCCCGCCGCCCACCACCAGCACGTCGAAGTCGTACGTCACTGCCGCTCCTCGCAGTCCGCCCGGCCGGCCCCCGCCCGTTGCCGGGCCCGGGGCCGAGTTCGCCGCCGATGCTGCCACGGCGGGCGGGAGCGGTCGAGGGTGCGTGAACCGGTGGACGGCCTCCCGGCGCGCGCGAGGCGGTCACGCCGGGGCGACGATCACCGCCCGGGCGCGCTCGGCCAGTTCGCGGACCCGCCGCTCGCCCTGGAAGGGCTCAAGGCGGCGCAGCATCTCGACCACGTACTCCCGGCTGCGCTGCGAGGAGATCCGGCCGGCCACCTCGACGGCGCGCTCGCCGGCAGCGACCGCGGCGTCCAGGTTGCCCGCCTCGGCCTCGGCCATCGCCGAGACGACGAGCCGCAGTCCGTGCGAGCGGACGAAGCCCTCGGTGGGCTTGGCCAGCGCCTCGCGGGTGAACTGCCGCACCTTGGCGGGCACCCCGAGGTCCCGGAAGCACTCGGCGGCGTCGGCGGCGAGGCGGTCGTAGGCGTAGAAGTCGATCCAGGAGGGATCCGGGTCACCGGCGCGCGCTCGTTCGAGTGCGCTCTCCGCCGCGCCGAGCGCCGTCGCGCACGCCGCCGCATTGCGGGCCTTGGCCTGGGCCCGTGCCTCCACCAGGTGGAAGAAGCTCATCGTCCGGGCGGTGGCGAGGCCCCGGTTGCGCTCCAGGGCGGCCTGTGCGAGGTCCACCGCCTCCTCGGCGAAGCCGCGGTAGCCCGCCTGGAGGCTCATCGAGGCGAGCACGTAGCCGCCGAGCGGCACGTCGGCGGCGGCCCGGGCCAGGCGCAGGGCCTGGATGTAGTAGCGCTGGGCGGCCTCGTGCTGCCCGGTGTCGAAGGCCATCCACCCGGCCAGCCTGGTGAGTTCGGCCGTCGCGCCGAACAGCGCCCGGCCGACCGCGTCGCTGTACGAGGCGAGCAGCAGCGGTGCCGCCTCCACCCGCAGGCACTCCGGCACCATGGACGAACGCCAGTCCCCGCCGCCGTACTTGGAGTCCCAGCGGCGCGCCTCCTGGGCGGCCTCGCGGAGCTTGGCGGCGTCCGAGTGGCCGACCCGGAAGGGCGCCGACTCGCTCGCGGCGCGCGGCACCTCGCGGGCCACCGAGCCGTCCGCGGGGTTGATCAGCCAGCGGGAGACGGGCGTCGCGTAGGCGGCGACCGAGAAGGTGCCCGCCAGGCTGTCGCTCCAGCGCCCGCCGCCGGGCCCGCGGCGCAGGTCGAGGTCGACCCGCCACAGGTCGGTGGCCGAGCGGACCGCCTCGGAGACCTCCCGGGGGAAGGCCAGGCCGAGTTCGGGTGCCGGGTCGGTGTCGCCGAGCCCGATCTCCTCCAGCGGGACGGGCCGGCCGAGCTTGCCGCCGATGGCGGTGGCGATCAGGTGCGGGACGGGCCCCTGCGGGACCATGCCCTTGCCCACCCAACGGGCCACCGAGGTCTTGTCGTAGCGCAGCGTCAGCCCGCGCTGGGCGCCGAGGTCGTTGACCCGGCGGGCCAGCCCCGCGTTGCTGATCTGGGCGAGGGACAGGAGCGTGCCGAGCCGTTCGTTCGGTCCTCGTGGGCTGACGGTCATGGTGGCGGCGGCACCTCCTGCGGCCTTGTGCGCGGGGCCCGGGCGGCACCGGGCCGTAGCTGCTGTACCTAGAGTAGTCGGACGCGTTCCGACGGTTAAGAGGCCTCATTCCGGATGGCGGGATCGCGCACCCGGCGCCCCCGCGCGGTGAGTTCGCGGGACCGGGCCGGGACCGCCGGGAACGGACCGGGGGCGCCGCGCGCCGGAGCGTCGTGCTCCGGTCCCGTGTTCACGTGCGCCCGGCCGTGCCCCCTGGCCCGACCGGCGGCGCGGCGATTCGCTGGTGGTCGTGGGTCGGCCCGCCGTCGAGGACCCGGCGGGCCGGGGGATGCCGCCGCCTCAATCCCCGCGGGTGGCGGCGAAGTCCGGGAGGGCATGCGGATGCCCTCCCGGGCTCGACGACGCCTTTCGGCCATCTCGCGATGCCCATGCCAAAGGCGTCCTCGCGGGCGGTCCGGGCCATGGAGGGGGAGGCCCGGCCCGCCCGGCGGAGAACGACGCCCACCGCCCACCGAACGGATCCGGCCGCATGCCGGCGCCGGCCGCACCGCCGTGCCGGGGAGAGCGGCCGCCGTCGCTTCGGACCCGCACGTTCCGCGTGCCCGGGCTCCGAACTCCCGCGGCGCGCAACCGGAACCGACAACACCGGTCACCGCGGCGCCAACCGGTGGCACGATGTCTCCTGACGGCGCGCCGGAACGGACCGGGCAGCCGCCGCGGCGCACGCGACGAGCCGGCCCGGGGCTGCCCGCTGGCGGACGTGCCGCACGGCGGCAGGTCCTCGTCCGGTGGAGGCGCGATGCGGTGGCTGACGGGCTGGAGCACGGGCGCGCCCCGTGCGGGCGCACCGGCGCACGAAGCGCTCGCAACGGTCGCGCCGATCGCCGCGCACGCCCTCTGGACCGGCGCCAACCCGCTCTGGGCGGTGGGCGACTGGCGTCCCGAGGAGATCCGCCTCGTCACCCTGCGGCCCGGCGCCCGCGCCGCCGTCACCGGCGGGTTCGCCGCCCCCGACCCCGTCGAGGACACCCCCGCCACCACCCGGCTCGCCGTGCTCGGCCACTGCGGCGCCACCGACGCCGAACTCGCCGCCGGCCTCGCGGCCGCCCGAGGCGGCGCCGTCCGCCACCTCACCGCCTGGCCCGGCAGCTACACCGTCGTGCTGCGCACCGGCACCCGCTCCACCCTGCTGCTCACCGACCTGGCCGGCGCCCAGCAGGTCTTCCACACCCCCTGGTGCGGCGGCACCGCGTACGCCACCGCCGCCCTCCCGCTCGCCGACCTGGTCGGCGCGCCCCTCGACACCGGCCACCTCGCCGCCCGGCTCGCCTGCCCCGAGTCGCCCGAGGCCCTCGGCACCGGCACCCCCTACCTCGGCGTCCAGCGGGTGCCGCCCGGCCACGTGCTCGCCGTCCGCGGCGGCCGGCCCTACCTCGACCCCTACGACGAGCCCGGCGGCAGCGCCGACCAGCCGCGCGGGGAGGCCCCCGCGGTGCGCGAACTCACGCGCGCCCTGCTGGAATCCGTCCGCTCCCGGGTCCGCACCACCGCGCCCGCCCCGCCCGGCGGCGGCCGCCCCCGGCTCGGCGTCGACCTCTCGTACGGCACGGCGTCCGCGACCGTCGCCCTGCTCGCCGCCGCGGTGCCGCTGCCGCCCGCGCCCCAGCCGGCCTCGCCGTCCGCGCCTCCGGGCGGCGGGCAGGAGCCCGGCGCGGCGACGGCAGGCGGCGTGCGGACGGGCGGTGCGCGGACGGGTGCACGGACGGGAGGTGCGCGGACGGGCGCGGTCAAGGGCTCCTGGGCCCGTACGGCCGCCCAGGAGCCCGCCGCCCCCGAACAGCTGGCCGCCGTCACGCTCGGCGAGACCGAACCCCCGGCCACCCTCGCACTCGCCCCCGACACGCCCCGGCTGCGGCACACCGTGCTCGACCCCGGCCCCGACGCCCTCCCCTACGCGAGCCTGCGCACCGACCCGCAGTCCGGGCGGCTCACCGACGAACCCGGCCCCGAACTCGTCGCCGCCGCCCGCGCCGAGGCCCGCTTCGACGCCGGCGGCACCGACCACCTCACCGGCTACGGCGCCCGCCAGGTCCTCGACGGGCACCCGGCCCGGCTCGCCGACCTCATCCGGGCCGGCCGGCCCCGCGAACTCCTGCCGCCCGTAGCGGCGTTGGCGGGCGTCGACCGCGCCGCGGCCGGCGTCCTCACGGGTGCGCTGCGCACCCCGCTCACCGTCGTCCGGGCCGCCCACCGGCTCTCCCGGATCCGCTACGCGGAGGCCCTGGACGACGCCGCGGCGAAGCTGACGGCCCGGCACGTCCCCGACGGCGGCGGCACGGCGGGTCACCGCTCGGCCGGCGACCTCGCCTGGTGCGTCCCGGGCCCGGCCGCCCGCTGGCTCTCCGACGACGCGCTCTCCGCGGTCGCCCTGCGGCTCCGCCTGGCGGCGCGCAGACCGGCGCCCGAGGAACACCCGGGCGCGCGGCGGGCCCGGCACGCCCTCCACCGGCAGGCGCACTCCTTCCGCACGCTCGTCCACGCGGCCGAACAGCCGGGCCAGCGCCTCCACGCCCCCTTCCTGGACAACCAGGTGGTCCGCGCCGCCCGCCTCCTCCCCGACGACGTCCGCCTCCAGCCCGGGGCCCGGCACGCCCTCCTGCACGCCGTCCTCACCGGCGCCGGCCGCACCGACCTCCCGCCCGACTGGGGCCGCGGCCCCCGCCCCGACCGCACCGCCCCCGCCCGCGCGGGCCTGCGCCTCGCCGCGGACGGCCTGGCCGAGCTCTTCGACGCCCCCCTCCTCGCCGAGGCCGGCCTCATCGACCTCCCCGCCGTCCGCGCCGGCCTCGCCGACCCCGCCACCCTCCGCTCGCCGCACGCCCTCGCGGGCCTCGCCGACCTGGTCTCCACCGAACTCTGGCTCCGCCGCGTCCGCGCCCGCCGCCACGGCGCCTGCTGGACCGGCCTCCCCCAGCCCACGCATCCCGCCCTCACATCCTGAACCCCGCCCGCCGTCGCCCCACCCCTACGCACCCAGGCGCATCCCAAGCGCCCCACGCCCCCACCGGCCCCCAACCCGCCCGGGCGCACCACGGTCACCACGCGCTCCTAGCCCGCCACCACCCGCCCCGCCGGGGCGCAACACCTCGGCATCACCCGCCCCGCCCGACCACGGCCCTCGTCCGACCCAGGCGCACCACGATCACCACGCACCCCGCCTCTTTGGCCGACTCGCCACCAGCCGCATCCGGCCACCGGCAAGCCGGCGACCCCCGACCACCCCTTGCGGGCCGCTCACCTCTCCGCCCGGCCCGGCAGGAGCCCGCGCCTCCCGCCATCTCCCGACCCGACCTGCCCCGCCGCCCGGCTCGGCAGGAGCTCTCGTCTCGGCTGCGTCCCCGCCCGCCTCTCTGCCCGGCTCGGCAGGAGCCCTCGCCCCGGCCACATTCCGCCGCCCAGCTCGGAGAGCTTCCGCCCCAGCGCCCCCTCGCCCGCCCCGTCGCGCGGCTCCCAGGGGCCCTCGTCCCCCATTACCCCACCCCCGCCGCCCGGCTCGGAGAGCTTCCACCCCAGCGCCCCCTCGGCCGCCTCCTCGCCCGCCTCCCAGGAGCCCTCGCCCCCCATCTCCCCACCCCCGCCGCGCGGCTCGGTGGCCCCCCGTGCGGGGCGGGTGATGATGGCGGGGTTGCCGTTGGGCGCGGGTGTGAGGAGGCGGTCGTGGTCGGGGTGAGCCAGGAGGAGCCGGTGCCGGTGGTGCTGTCGGTGCTCGGGCGGCCGCCGACGGGGCGACCGCCCGGGGTGCTGGCGGCGTGCGACGGGTCGGACGGTTCGTTGTGGGCGCTGGACCGGGCGATGACGGAGGCGGAGCTGTTCGGTCTGCCGCTGTACGTCCTCGCGGTGGTGAACCCGGCGCCGGCCGGTTACCCGCCCGGGATGGCGGAGCTGGTGCAGGAGAGCGTCGAGACGCTGGTGGAGAGCATGGCGGACGGTCTGCGCCGGTCCGTCGCCGCCGTGCAGCAGCAGCGTTCGCGCCCGTACGCGGGGGAGTTGTCGTTGCACGTGGTGCTGGGGAACGTGATCGAGGTGCTGCTGGAGGCGTCGGCCCGCCAGCACACCCTGGTGCTCGGCACCCGCGGCAACGGCGGTTTCAACCGGCTGCTCCTGGGGTCGGTGAGCACGGCCGCCGTCCACCACGCGGCCTGCCCGGTGCTGGTGGTGCCGGCGCCGTCGCAGGTCTGAGTCGTCGGGAATGTCCCGAGATGGTTCATCGTTCACCTATCTCGTCAGACGCATCCCCACCCCTGGAGCCCCCGTCATGAAGGTCGAGATCTACTCCGACATCGCCTGCCCCTGGTGCTACATCGGCAAGCGCCGCTTCGAGGAGGCGCTGGACGGTTTCGCGGGCAAGGAGGGCGTCGAGGTGGTCTACCGGCCGTACCAGCTGGTCCCGGACGCGCCGGCGACGGCGAGCCCGCACCGGGAGTGGCTGGCCGAGCGGTACGGCCCGCAGTCCGTCGCGATGGACGCCCGCGTCGCCGAGCTGGGCCGGGCCGAGGGCATCACGTACGACTTCGACGCCGCGCTGCACGCGAACACGTTCCTCGGCCACCGCCTCCTGCACCTCGCGGAGACGGAGTACGGCGCCGCCGTCCAGGGGCGGCTGAAGGAGGCGCTGCTGAAGGCGCACTTCACCGACGGCGTCGACGTCGGCGACCGAGCCGCGCTCACGGACGTCGCGGTGGCCGCGGGTCTGGACCGCGAGCGCGTGGCGGCCTACCTCGCGGGCGACGAGGGCACCGCCGAGGTGCGCGCGCAGCTGGCGGAGGCCCGGGAGCTGGGCATCACCGCCGTCCCGACCTTCGTGTTCGAGGGCAAGTGGGCGGTGCAGGGCGGCCAGGAGGCCGAGACCTTCCGCCAGGTGCTGGAGCAGGTGGCCGCCGAGATCGGCGAGCGCAGGCCGGCTCCCGTCCAGGTCGCCCCGGCCGGGGAGGCCTGCGCGGACGGCGCCTGCGCGATCTGACCGCCACCAGGCGGCCCCCGGAGGCCCGCTTCAGGAGTGCTCGTTCACGAGCACCTGAAGCGGGCCTCCGCCCAGTCGGCCACGTTCAGCGCCGACCAGACCCCGTGCACCGGCGTGACGACCAGCCGGATCGACGTCTGCCCGGCGAGGGGCACGTGCACGGGCACCGCGTCGTCCCCGGCCGCGAGCGCGGGGGAGCGCCACAGGGTGCTGCCGTCGCCGCCCTGCACCGAGAAGACGACGTCGCCGGGCGACACCGTCAGGTCGTCGAGGCCGGCGACGGCGTCGAAGGACGTGCAGGCGCGGTTGAGGTCGATCTGCGTGGTGGCGGGGGCGTGCACGGTGAGGGCGTGCGGGTGGTGGTCGCCGCCGATCCAGGCGCCGTCGTGCTGCCAGAACCAGTCCGTGCCCTTCTGCCGGATGGCGGGTCCGGTCGGCGGGACCCGGTTGTTGCCGGGCTTGTGGACGGGCAGCGAGTCGGCCCAGAAGTCGGTGGGCCCGGGCGGCGTCGGCGGCGTGACGGTCGGCGTCGGCACCGGGGGCACGGTCGGCGCGGGCACGGTCGGGGTCGGGACGGGCGGCACCTCGGGCGTGGGCACGACCGGCGTCTCGGGGACCGGCACGGCGGGCGGTGTGACGACCGGACGGGCGTGCGTGGGGGCCGGCGCGCTCGTGGTCGCGGGCGGCGGCGTGGTCTTGCGCGCGGGGCTCGGGACGGACGACGGCGTCGGCGTCGGCGTCGGCTTGGGGGAGGGGGCGGGGGGTGGCACGGGCGCCGGTGCGGCGCTGCTCGGGGCGGGCGCCGGTGCCGCGGGTGCGGGCGGCTCCGGGGCCGGGGCGGCGGGGGACGCGGACGCGGTGGGCGCCGCGACCGGGGGCCGGGCCTCGGGCGAGGCGGTGAGCGCGTAGGCGGCGACGGCGGCCGCGGCCACCGCGACGGCGGCGGCGATGCCGGCCTTGGCGGCCGTGCCGAGGCCCTCCGCGGCGACCGCGCCGGCCCCGGACCCGCTCCCGCCGGCCGCGCCCCCGGCACCGGCCGCGCCGGCACCGGCACCTGCTCCGGCACCCGCACCACCGGTACCGGCCGCGGACCCGGCGGCGGCTCCCGTCGTGCCCGCCGTCGTGCCCGCCGTCGACCCGGCCGTCGCCGCGGCCGTCCCGACGGCGGCGCCACCGACCGCGGCGGCACCCCCCACCGCGGCCGCGGCGGCGCCGAACCCGCCGACGCCGACCCAGACCAGCACCCCGCCGGGCAGCAGCGCGCGCAGACCGGTGTTGATCTCGGACAGTTCGAGGTAGGCCGCCGTGCAGCGGTCGCACTCCTTGAGGTGCCGTCCGACGTCCGCCGAGGCCCGCTTGCGCAGCGAGCCGCGCGCGTACGCGCCGAGCCGGTTGGCGTACCCCTCGCACGCCCTGTCCTGGCTGCCGGAGACGTGGGCCTGGAGGAACGCGGCGGCCAGGCGGTCGCGGGCCCGGTGGGCCTGGACGGCGGTGGCGTTGGCGGTCTTGCCGAGCATCACCGCGACGGTCTTCGGGGACTCGCGTTCGACCTCGGTGTGCCAGAGCACGACCCGGTCGTCCTCGGGCAGTTCGGCGTAGGCCTGCATGACCATGCGCTGGTCGGCCATGGCCATCGCCCAGGCGTCGGCTCCCGGGTCGGCCAGGTCGAGGTCGACGACGGCGGCCGAGCTCTGGGCGAACACGCCGAAGTCGTCGACGAGTTGTTCGCGCCGCTCGCTGCGGGTCCAGGCCGCGGCGACGTTGCGCACGGCGGTCAGCAGGTAGGCGCGGACCGCGAACTCGGGGCCCTTGCCCGCCCTGAGCGCCTGCAGGGTGCGGGCGAACACCTCGCCCGCGAGGTCCTCGGCGGTGAAGCTGTCCCGGCAGCAGGTGCGCGCGTAGCGGCGGACGGAGTCGACGTGCCGGCGGTAGATCTCCTCGTACGCGGTGTCGTCGCCGGCCCGCACCCGGGCGGTCAACTCGGCGTCGGAGGGCGGGCGCTCGCCGTCGACCGGGTCGGCGGGGGCGGGCACCGTGGGGCGGGCGCGGCGGCTGCCGCCGACGAAGGCCTCGGGGGCGACGCCACCGCGGCCGGCCGGTGCCTGGCCGGGCACCCGGCCCGACGGGAGGGCGGCGGCGGAGGCGGACAGCGACTCGCGGCTGGGCATCCCGGCCTGGTCGGGGACGTGGCCGGTGGCCGGTCCCGCGGCCGATCCCGGCGCGCCGCCGGGCACTTGGCCGGACGCGCGGCCGGGCACGCCGGAGGACGACGCGTCGGACCCCTCCGCCGGCCCGCCGGAGTGACCGCCGACGGCGCCGTCCGGCGAACCGCCCGCATGACCGCCGGCGCGGCCGCCCGCATGACCGCCGGCGCGGCCGTCGGCACGGCCGTCAGCGCGGCCGTCAGCGCGGCCGAAGTCGAGCCCGTATCCGTAGTCGTTCTGTTCCTCGGCGCTCACAACGGACCCCAGCCTCCACGACAGCCCCCGTAGCGCGGCAGAGCACGCGGGCGTGCGTGGGCGCACGGTCCCCCGTCGTACGGCGCCGACGGCGCTCGAAGGGCGCGCATCGGGACATTGGCTCCAACCACGGGCAAAGGATGGC
The DNA here is from genome assembly GCF_042733235.1 of Kitasatospora sp. NPDC059722. Classification (NCBI taxonomy): domain Bacteria; kingdom Bacillati; phylum Actinomycetota; class Actinomycetes; order Kitasatosporales; family Streptomycetaceae; genus Kitasatospora; species Kitasatospora sp. NPDC059722. The sequence goes on along the minus strand of NZ_JBHWGD010000042.1, from coordinate 4,717 downwards.
ATAGCGCAGGGAAGGGCGGTAGCCGGACCGGCCGGTACCCACTCTTCCGAGGGGACGTCGCGGAGGTGTTCGCCCAGCACACGACAGCCGGTTGTGCGACGCCCGCACCCGGCGCGCGCCCAGTGCCCGCGCGCCGGTCACTCGTCCAACTCCCTTACCGGTCACGGCAGCCCGCCGTGCCGGGCCGACCCGCAGGCCGTGCCCGGGATCACCGGCCCCGGCGGGCGCGAGCCCGCCCGTGGGCCGTCAACGCGCCCGCAGGCCGTCCAGCAGGATCTGCAGCAGCCGGTCCGAGGGCCCGGCCACCGCGTGCCCGTCCGGCTGCGGCCCGCCGACCACGACGCCCGGCACCCCGGCCACCGCCGGCACCGTCCGCGCCGCGTGCACCGGCACCGACGCGGTCAGCACCAGGACGACGTCCGCGACCGTGACGCCCGGCCGCAGTTCGCCCGCCGCGCCCGCCCTGGCCACCAGGGCGGCCAGCAGCTGGAGAAGCAGCCGCGGATCGGCGTCCGCCGCCGTCGCGTCGGCCGCCGTCCGCGCCTCGTCGCCGCGCAGGTCGAACCGGGCGGAGAGCGCCTGTTCGGGCGCCCGCTGCTCGGGCACCCGGCCCAGCTCCTCGGCGTACCGGAACGCCTCCGGCGGCAGCAGCCGCCCGGCGCCCGTGCTCACCGCGCGCGCCAGGTACCCGGCCAGCGACTCCCAGGCACCGCCGCCGCCGTACAGCGACTCGCGCGCCTGTGCCGTCAGCCAGGCCACCTCCTCGGCGGCGATCCGCTGGACCAGCACCTCCTTGCTCGGGAAGCGCCGGTACACCGTGCCGACGCCGACCCCGGCGCGGCGGGCGACCTCCTCCATCGGTGCGCCGTAGCCGAATTCGCCGAACACCTCCCGGGCGGCGCGCAGCACGCTCTCCAGGTTCCGCCGCGCGTCCACCCGTAGCCGGGCACCCGGCACGGCGGCCTGCAAGGGCTCCGCCCGGTACGGGACACCGGCGTACGAGACCGCCGACACCCCGTGCTGCGGCGGCAGTTCCACCGGCCCGCGCTGCTCCGGCACCGTGCCCTGGACGACGTGCGGTGCACCCGCCCGCCCCAACATCTGTTCCTGCTCCATCATCTCAACTCTCCCCCGCAGGCGTCCGATCCCGGACCCTGTCGTCGCCCGCCCCTGCACCCCCCGGTGCAAGCTCAGCCCGTCAGAAGTGACCTGATGACCCATTGCTCGTGCCGCCCGTCCCGTTCCGGTGACCACGGTCGTGCCACCGGGCCGGGCCACGCGTCCGGCTCGGTGCGTCGGCACCGTCCGGGGCCTCGTCCGGGAACTACCCTTCCCCGGATGACTGTCCCGCAGTCGGGTTCTCGCGCCAACGCTGGAACTGGCCGTAGTGGCCGCTCCACGGTGCGTCGCCGCCGGTTGTCATGGCGGTGGCCGCTCCAGCACACAATCCGACCATAGTTCACGGCTCTCCGAAGCCGAAAGTGCGTCAGAAAGTCACCCGGACAGCACAACTGGCCACACCGGTCACTCGCGCCGCATCCGGCCCCGTACGGACTGTGGACAAGACGGCCCCCCACGGTCCTTCATAGGGGGGCGCGTCGGGGGATACCCCCCGAACGGGGGACGGCCCGGACTCCGTGACCGGGACGGAACACCACACGAACGCGACACCGTCCGGAGGTGCACCATAAGGATCCTGATCGCCGGAGGCGGCTGCGCCGGGACGGCCACCGCGCTCCACCTCCAGCGCGGCCTGCGCGACCGGCTGCGCCGGGGCGAGGTGGAGATCACCGTCGTCGAACCCCAGGCCTACCTCACGTACCACCCGCTGCTCGCCGAGGTGGCGGCCGGCTCGATCGACCCGCGGCATGTGGTCGTGCCGCTCCGCCGGGCCCTGCCGGACTGCCGGGTGCTCACCGCGAGGATCACCCGGATCGAGCACGCCGCCCGCCGGGCCCTGGCCGACGCGGCGGCCCCCGGCGAGCCCCCCACGCCGATCGAACTCCCGTACGACGTCCTGGTGGTGGCGCCCGGCTCGGTCTCCAGGACGGCCCCGGTGCCCGGCCTCGCCGAGTGCGGCCGGGGCTTCTCGACCGTCGCCGAGGCGGTCGGCCTGCGCAACCACGTCCTCGAACAGCTGGACCTCGCGTCCGCCACCCGGGACCCGGCCCTGCGCCAGTCCGCCCTCACCTTCGTCTTCGTCGGCGCCGGGTACGCGGGCGTCGGCGCGCTCGCCGAGCTGGAGGACATGGCCAGGTACGCGGTGCGCGGCTACCACAACGTCGCCCCGGAGGACCTGCACTGGGTGTTGGTCGAGGCCACCGACCGGATCCTCGCCGAGGAGTCGCCCGAACTCGCCGCGCACACCCTCGGCCAGCTGCGCGAACGCGGCGTCGACGTCCGGCTGCGCACCACGCTGGAATCGGCGGCCGGCCAGGTCGTCGCCCTGTCCGACGGCAGCCGCTTCGCCGCCCGCACCCTGGTCTGGACGGCCGGCGTGCGCCCGTCCCCGCTGCTGCGCGACACCGACCTGCCGCTGGACACCGCCGGCCGGGTGCGCTGCCTGCCCACCCTCCAGGTCGTCGGCCCGGACGGACGCGCGCTGCCCGGCGTCTGGGCGGCCGGCGACTGCGCGGCCGTGCCCGACCCGCACGCGGACGGCGCCCCCTGCGCACCCAACGCCCAGCACGCCTTCGCCCAGGCCGAACTGCTCGCCCGCAACGTCGCCGTCGCCCTGGACGGCGGACCGCACTCGCCCGACCTCGCCGCCTACGGGCCGGGCCCGGCCGCCTGTTCGACCTCGCTCGGCCTGCGCCGCGCCGTCGCCCACACCCGGCGCGGCGGGCGCCTCACCGGACGCCGCGCCTGGTGGCTGCACCGCGCCCGGCACCTGCGCCGGCTGCCGAGCGCGGACCGGCGGGTGCGGGTGCTGATGGACTGGGTGCTGGGCGGGCTGTTCTCCCGGGAGGTCGTCTCGCTCGGCACCCTGGAGCACCCGCGTTCGGAATTCGAGGCGGGGTTCGGACCGGGCCCCGAACGCGGGCCGGACGCCCCGGCGTGACGGACCGGACGGCCACGCCGAGCGCGCGCGACTTCCGGAATCGGCCCTCCGCCTGACAGGATCAGCCCCAACCGAGTCATTACCCCGTGTGCTGATGTGTACACAAAAAGTGATGATATGACTGGAAAACGAGGAAGCGGCCGTCGTTTGAACCTCATGCGCTGGAGCGCCCGGCTCACCGGAGTCCCCTGGCGTGCCGCCCCGCAGACCGCGGTCGGCACGGAGGACGGCGTGCCCTCCGGCGACGTCGTGGTCCCGGGCCCGCGCGACCCGACCAGCCTCGCCACCGCGGCCGAACTCCTCGACCCGCACAAACCCCAGCACCTGCGCGAGGTCCTCAACCGGATCCCCGCCCCCGTCGCCGTCACCTACGGCCCCCTGCACCAGCTCGCCTACGCCAACCGCGCCTACCGCGAACTCTTCGGCGAGCGCCCCACCGGCCTGCCCGCGTGCGAGGCCCTGCCCGAGCTCGCCACCCTCGGCGTCCTGCCGCTCATGGACCAGGTCATCCGCGGCGGCCGGCCCCGCAGCGTCAAGGCGCGCTGCATCCTCGGCCTCACCGGCAACCGCTACTACAACGTCTCCTGCGTCCCGCTCGGCGCCGGCGACCCCCGCGACATCCGCGACTCCCGGGACGTTCCCATCGACGGCCCGCCCGCCGGCGTGCTCATCTTCGCCGCGGAGGTCACCGACCAGGTCCTCGCCGCCGCCCGGCTCCGCGAGGCCGAACGCCGCCAGCGCGAGGCCGCCGTCACCCTCCAGCGCAGCCTGCTCCCGCAGAAGCTCGACCAGCCCGCCGACCTCCGCGTCGCCGCCACCTACCAGCCCGGCGGCGCCGAAGCGGCGGTCGGCGGCGACTGGTACGACGTCATCGCCATCGACGGCGGACGCACCGCGCTCGTCATCGGCGACGTGATGGGCCGCGGACTGCGCGCCGCCGCCGTCATGGGCCAGCTGCGCACCGCCGTCCGCGCGTACGCCCGCCTCGACCTCCCGCCGCACGAGGTCATGCGCCTGCTCGACGGCCTCGCCATGGAGATCGACGCCAACCAGATCGCCACCTGCACCTACGCCGTCTGGGACCCGCAGCGCCGCACCCTCTCCTACGCCTCCGCCGGCCACCTCCCGATGCTCCTGCGCTGCCCCGACGGAACCATCCTGCGCAGCGAGGAGCAGAACGGCCCGCCCCTGGGAACCGGCGGCGGCCTGCACGTCTCGCACACCCTGCGCCTCCTGCCCGGCACGACCGGCGTCCTCTATACGGACGGACTCGTCGAACGCCGCGACGAAGACATCGACCAGGGACTCGACCTCCTCGCCCGCACCCTGACCGGCGCGATCGGCGCCCCCGAGGTGATCTGCGCCCGTCTGCTGCGAGCCATGGGCGTGACGTCGGAGCACGACGACGACGTGGCCGTCCTGGCCTTCCAGCTGCCGGCCGACGAGACCGCCGAGGAGGCCCCCGAGGAGGCCCCCAAGGAGCGGGAACCCGTGCTTGACTCGGTCTCCGGAGAGGTCTAGAGTTCTTCGAGTTGCCTGACAGGGAGCACCGGACACGCATCGGCGCGGACGGTCCCGGGGCGGCCAATCCTCTGAAACACCACTTCCCGGTCCGGGCTGGGTCGCGTCTTGTCGCGGCTCGGTGCGTATTCCGCG
>NZ_JBHWGD010000041.1:55788-84839 GCF_042733235.1 Kitasatospora sp. NPDC059722 | reverse complement strand
GGTGGTCGGCAGCGTCTGTTGTTAATACGACCCCGCACCCGGCCCGCCCCCCGGCGGCGGCCCGGGCCGCGCCGAGGGGCCGCCCGTCCGGCGGGCCGGCGTCCCCTTCGGCCGGCGCGCGAGGCCGGGCCCGCGCCCGGGGTCAGTCCTCGGCGGCCGCCGCCGCGGCGAACGCGGCGGCCACCACCGGGGCGACCAGGTCGACCTGCCACTGCCGGGCCCCGAGGCCGCGCAGCGCGGCGGCCACCCCGGCGGCGCCCGGGTCGGCCGGCGGTTCCCAGGACACCCGGCGGACCAGGTCCGGGGTGATCAGGTTCTCGGCGGGCAGGTTGTGCTTCTCGGCCAGCTCGCTGACGGCGCTGCGGGCGCCGGACAGCCGGGCGGCGGCGACCGGGTCCTTCTCGGCCCAGGCGCGCGGCGGCGGCGGCCCGTCGTGCGGCGCGGCGGCCGGCGGCAGCTGGTTCTCCGGCACCTCCCGGCCGCGCTGCACGGCGGCCAGCCACTGCTCCAGCTGGCGCCGGTGCACCCGCGGCCCGAAGCCCTGGACGGCCTGGAGCGCGGCGATGTTCAGCGGCATGGCCAGCGCGGCGTTGACGATCGCGGCGTCCGACAGGACCCGGCCCGGCGAGACGTCGCGGTCCTGCGCCATCCGGTCGCGGGCCAGCCACAGTTCGCGCACCACGGCCAGCTGGCGGCGCCGGCGGACCTTGTGCAGCTGCGAGGTGCGCCGCCACGGGTCGGTGCGCGGCGCCGGACGGGGCGCGGCGGCGATCGCGGCGAACTCCTCCAGCGCCCAGTCGAGCTTGCCCTGGGCGTCCAGCTCCCGTTCGAGTGCGTCCCGCAGCTCGACCAGCACCTCGACGTCCAGAGCGGCGTAGCGCAGCCACGGCTCGGGCAGCGGACGGGTGGACCAGTCGACCGCCGAGTGCTCCTTGGCCAGGCTCAGGCCGAGCACGCTCTCGGTCATCGGACCGAGGCCGACCCGGGCGAAGCCGGCGATGCGTCCGGCCAGCTCGGTGTCGAACAGCCGCCGCGGTCTCATGCCGACCTCGGCCAGGCACGGCAGGTCCTGGGTGGCCGCGTGCACCACCCATTCGGCGTCCGCGAGGGCGGCGCCGAGCCCGCCGAGGTCGGGGCAGGCGATCGGGTCGATCAGCGCGGTGCCGGCGCCCGCGCGGCGCAGCTGGATCAGGTACGCGCGCTGCCCGTAGCGGTAGCCGGAGGCCCGCTCGGCGTCGACCGCGACCGGTCCGGTGCCCGCGGCGAAGGCGGCGACGGTGGCGGCCAGCGCCTCCTCGTCCGCCACGACGGGCGGGATCCCCTCCTTGGGCTCAAGGAGCGGGACCGGGGCTGCTTCTTCTGGGATGGCTGCTACGGCGTCGGTCACTCACCAAGGGTACGACGGACCTCGGAGCCGGGAGTGTTGTCGGACTGGTCAGACCGGGTCACCGACTATGCCACCAGAACCTCCGGGAACGCCGCGGCGGCTCAGGAGGAAACGTTCCTCCTGAGCCGCCGCGGTGTTCCGGTTCAACGGCGCGGCCCCGATCGGCTCAGTGGATGATCCCGGTGCGCAGCGCCACCGCGACCATGCCGGCCCGGTCGCCGGTGCCGAGCTTGCGCGCGATGCGGGCCAGGTGGCTCTTGACGGTCAGTGCGGACAGACCCATCGCGACGCCGATCGCCTTGTTGGACTGACCCTCGGCCACCAGCCGCAGCACCTCGACCTCGCGGCCGGACAGCTCGCGGTAGGCGGTCGGCTGCGCGCCCGGCGCACCGGGGGCGCCCGGGGCACCCTGCGCTCCGGGTGCACCGGGCACGCCCGGCATGCCGGGGCGGCGCATCCGTCCGGCCAGTCCGGCGGCGCCCAGCGGCAGGCCGGGGCGGCCGGGCATCGCGACGTTGGTGCGGGTGCCGGTGACGACGTATCCCTTGACGCCGCCGGCCAGGGCGCTGCGGACGGCGCCGATGTCGTCGGCGGCGGAGAGCGCGAGGCCGTTGGGCCAGCCCGCGGCGCGGGTCTCGGCCAGGATGGTCAGCCCGGAGCCGTCCGGCAGGTGCACGTCGGCGACGCAGATGTCGCGCGGGGTGGAGACCCGGGGGCGGGCCTCGGCGATCGAGGACACCTCGATCACGTCGCGGACGCCGAGCGCCCACAGGTGGCGGGTGACGGTGTTTCGGACGCGCGGATCGGCGATGACCACCATGGCGGTGGGCTTGGTCGGGCGATAGGCGACCACGTTTGCGGGGTGCTCAAGAAGGACCGACACCAGGCCTCCTGCGGGGAGTGGCGGACGGAACCCCGATGGGGGCGGTCGGAGTGTTCCGCGTTCGGAAAGGGTCACAGTCTGCTTCGGCAGCTACCGTGCCCGGCTTTAGCGAAAGATCACGATCTAGTGAGTAACAATACGGACAAATCGCGCAAATGATTGATGCGACATGCCTGGTATTCGCACAAAATCGATCGGATTCATCCCCGATTGGGTCGATGGCGATCGCTTTCGACCGGTGAATTGACGCAGAGCCGATCCGAAGTCACACTCCGTCAGCCCTGGGGGTGGCGTCGGGCCGACCGTGGCCGCGCGGCCCCGACGCCACTCCTCAGTGCGAGCGCGGACGCCGCCGGGCGGGCATCGGGACCACTCCACCGAGTGACGGGACGTCGGCGGGCGCCTGCGGGGCCGGGGCGACCGGCGGCAGGCCCGCGCTGGTGCACAGCAGCTCCCCCCAGGCGGCCAGGTGCCGCTCGAAGCGGCCGTCGGCCGGCGTCCAGGAGGCCCGGATCTCGATCTCGGTGGAGGAAGGGTGGTCCGCTAGCGCGCCGAAGTACTGCGAGGCGCACCTGGTCACCGTGCCGGACGGCTCCGCGTACCCGGCGCCGTGCGCCTGCAGCGCGTCCAGCAGCCAGGCCCAGCCGACCTCGGACAGCATCGGGTCGCCGGCCATCTCCGGCTCCAGCTCGGCCCGGGTCATCGTCACCACCCGGAACTCCCCGTTCCAGGCCTCCTGCCCGGCCGGGTCGTAGAGCAGCACCAGCCGGCCGTCCGCCAGCTCGTCGCCGTCCACCTCGACCGAGGCGGTCACCGCGAACGCGTGCGGGGCCAGCCGGCGCGGGGCCGGCGCGGGGGACAGCTGCACCTCGGGCCGCAGCCGCGCCCCGTCGAACGCCGCCACGGCGGCCCGGAACTCGCTCGGCACGCCCTCCCGACCAGTTCCGCCACCTGCTCCGCCACCCTGCGCGGGGTGCCCGCCGACCGCTGCCATGCCCCGAAGACTAGGTCGAAGACGCGGGTTATCGCCGCAACTTCCGTCCGAGCGGCGTGCCGGAACGGCAAACCCGGCCAGATCTTGGAGGAACCGACGAGACCGGCCGGGGAGGGCGGTCCGGGGCGCGTGCGAAGATTTGCACCGTGAGCGAGACAACGGCAGACACCACGGCGGCCGCCCCCGACGGCCGGACCATCCCCGCGCGCCGCGGCGCCGCGTACGACTCCGCGTTCCTGCGCGCCTGCCGGCACGAGCCGGTGCCGCACACCCCGGTGTGGTTCATGCGCCAGGCCGGCCGCTCGCTGCCCGAGTACCTGAAGGTCCGCGAGGGCATCCCCATGCTGGAGTCCTGCATGCGGCCCGAGCTGGTCAAGGAGATCACCCTGCAGCCGGTGCGCCGGCACAAGGTGGACGCCGCGATCTTCTTCAGCGACATCGTGGTGCCGCTCAAGGCGGTCGGCATCGACGTCGAGATCAAGCCGAACGTCGGGCCGGTCATCGCCGACCCGATCCGCACCGCCGAGGACCTCAAGCGGCTGCGCCCGCTGGAGCCGGACGACGTCCCCTACATCACCGAGGCCGTCGGCATGCTCGTCGAGGAGCTCGGCGCCACCCCGCTGATCGGCTTCGCCGGCGCCCCGTACACGCTCGCCAGCTACCTGGTCGAGGGCGGTCCGTCCAAGAACCACGAGAACACCAAGGCCATGATGTACGGGCAGCCCGAGCTGTGGGCCGCCCTCGTCGACCGGCTCGCCGACATCACCTCCGCCTTCCTGAAGGTGCAGATCGAGGCCGGCGCCTCGGCGGTCCAGCTGTTCGACTCCTGGGTCGGCTCGCTCGCCCCCGACGACTACCGCCGCTCGGTCATGCCATCCAGCACCAAGGTCTTCGACTCCGTCGCCCACTACGGCGTGCCGCGGATCCACTTTGGCGTCGGCACCGGCGAGCTGCTCGGCCTGATGGGCCAGGCCGGCGCGGACATCGTCGGCGTCGACTGGCGGGTGCCGCTGAACGTCGCCGCCGAGCGGGTCGGCCCGGGCAAGGGCCTGCAGGGCAACCTCGACCCGGCCGTGCTGTTCGCCCCCACCAGGGTCGTCGAGACCAAGGCCCGCGAGGTCCTGCACGCCGCCCAGGCGCTCGGCACCAGCGGCCACATCTTCAACCTCGGCCACGGCGTCCTGCCCAGCATGGACCCGGACGCCCTCAGCCGCCTCGTCGCCTTCGTCCACGAGGCCAGCGAGCGCTGACACCCCCCCGGGGGGGGGGGGGGGGGGGGGGGGGGGGGGGGGGGCGCCCCGCGCGGGGGCGGCGCCGCCCCCCGCCCCCGCGGCCCGGCTCCTCATCCGCACCGGCGCCGGCCGCCCCCCGGTTCGCCCGAGGCCGCGCCGGCCCGCGGGGGCCGTCCCCGGGGGCGGGGGGGCCCCCGCCGCCGGCGAGGGGCCCGCCACCGGTGCGTTCAGTCCTGCTCGTCCCCCGTCGGGCCGGGAGCGGCGACGGCGGCGGGCATGCGGTACCGGCGCCACCACCAGTACGCCACCGCGGCCGGAACACCCAGCACCAGCAGGAACGGCGCCACCGCGGCCAGGGCGACGACCAGCCCGCGCAGGATCGTCAGCAGCACGTGCCAGCCGCCGGCGAGAGCCGAACCGGCCGACGCCCAGAAGCCCTTAGCCTCCACCTTCGGCGCCGGTGGCGGGGCGGGGGCCGGCGGCACCTCGCGGTGCACCTCCAGGGTGATCGTCGAGAGCGACGTCTTGCCGGCCAGCTCCTTCTGTTGCTTCTGCAGCGACTCCAGGTCCGACTCCCGGCGGCTCAGCTCCGCCTCCAGCGCGGTGACCTCGCTCAGCGACTTCGCCTGCGCCATCAGCGCCCGCACCCGCTCCACGCTCGCCTGCTGCGACTGCACCCGGCTCGCCACGTCCGCGACCTGCTGGGTCAGATCGTCCGCCTGGCTCTTGCGGGACACCACCTCGCCGAGCCCGGCCAGCTGGTCCAGCGTCTGCTGGAACGCCGCCGACGGCACCCTCAGCGTGAGCTGGCCGCCCGCGTCGCCGTCACCGCCCCCGGCTATCGACTCACCGCCGACGTAGCCGCCCGCGGAGCCGGCCATCTCCCGCGCCTTGGCGAGCAGTTGGCCGACGTCCTTGGTGCGCAGCGACAGCTGCGCCGTGTACGCGATCAGCCGGTTGTCCGCCACCGGCGCGGCACTCGCCGCACCGTTCGCCGCGGTGCCGCCTGCGGGCGCCTGGGCGGTCGGCGCCGCACTGGGCGCGGCAGCGGCGGCAGGCGCCTTGGCCGCGGGCGCCGCGGCCGACCCCTGCCTCCCATCGTCGGCCGCACTGCAGCCGGCCCCCAACGCCACCACGGCAGCCAGCACGGCCACCGCCCCCGCTCGTCTCGCCATCATCGGGCCTCTCCCCAAGTCCGTTGTCAGGTCTCCCCATTGGACGAAAGGCGAGCACGAACGGACCCCACCGGGAGATCGCAACTCCATCACAGCTAGGACGCGGACGGGACTCGCTATCTTGGCGCCCCGGAGTCCGCGCACCGGGCCCGCACGGTCAAGGTCCGCAAGTACGCCGAGGCGGGCATCCCCCACTACTGGATCGTCGAGGATGAGGACGGCCTGCCCGTCGTGCACGCATTCGAGCTGGAGCCGGTGACCTCCTCCTACGCACCCGCAGGGATCTTCCGGGGCACCCTGGAGCGGCCGGTGCCGTTCTCGCTGACGATCGACCTCGACGCGCTGGTGCCGCGCGGCGCGAAGCGTGCAGGGGATTGAGGCATCCGTGTAAGGACCTGCGAGACTGCGAGGCATGTCGGATGCACATGTCGTCGTCATCGGTGGCGGGATCGCGGGGCTGGCCGCGGCCGCGTTCCTCAGTGGGGCGGCCGGTGGGGGGCCGGCGCGGGCCCGGGTGACGTTGGTCGAGGCTTCGGGGCGGCTCGGGGGGAAGCTGCGCGGGGGCGAGGTCGGCGGGGTGCGGGTGGACCTCGGGGCCGAGTCGATGCTGGCGCGGCGGCCGGAGGCGGTCGAGCTCGCGCGGGCCGTCGGGCTGGCGGAGGCGCTGGAGCCGCCGACCACCGCGAAGGCCGCCATCTGGACCAGGGGCGCGCTGCGCCCGCTGCCGGGCGGGCAGGTCATGGGCGTCCCCGGGGACCTGGCGGCGCTGGCCGCGTCGCAGGTGCTGTCCGCCGACGGGCTGGAGCGGGCGCGGCACGAGGGCGCCACCGAGGTCGGAGACGACGTCGCGATCGGCCGGTACGTCGCCGACCGGCTCGGCCGCGAGGTGGTGGACCGGCTCGTCGAGCCGCTGCTGGGCGGCGTCTACGCCGGCCACGCGGACGAGATCTCGCTGCGCGCCGCCGTGCCGCAGCTGCTGTCGATCGCCCGCGGCGGCGGGTCGCTCGTCGAGGGGGTGCACGAGCTCGCCTCCCGGCCCCAGACCGTCGGCACGCCCGTCTTCCAGGGGCTGCAGGGGGGCCTCGGCACCCTCCCGGAGGCCGTCGCCGCGGCCTGTGCGAAGGCGGGCGTGGACCTCCGCACCGACACCGCCGTCGACGAGCTGCGTCGCACCCCCGGGGGCTGGCGCGTCGTGGCCGGCGGCGAGGTGCTCGCCGCGGACGCCGTCGTGCTGGCCGTCCCGGCGCCCGCCGCGGCCCGGCTGCTGCGCACGGAGGTGCCCGCGGCGGCGGCCGAGCTGGACACCGTCGAGTACGCGGGCATGGCCCTCGTCACCCTGGCGTTCCGCCGGGCCGACCTGGCCGAGGTGCCGTCCGGCAGCGGGTTCCTGGTGCCGCCGGTGGACGGGCGGCGGATCAAGGCGTCGACCTTCTCGTCCAACAAGTGGGGCTGGCTGGAGCGTTCGGCCCCCGACGCGTTCCTGCTGCGCACCTCGCTGGGCCGGCACCGCGAGGAGCAGGCGCTGGAGCTGGCGGACGAGGAGCTGGTGGCGCTCTCGCTCGCCGACCTCGGCGAGGCGATCGGGCTCACCGCGCGCCCGTACGACACCGCCGTCTCGCGCTTCGAGGCCGGCCTGCCGCAGTACCCGGTGGGCCACCTGGACCGGGTGGCCCGGATCCGGGCCGCGGTGGCCGGAGCCGGCGGCCTGGCGCTGTGCGGTGCCGCGTACGACGGCGTGGGGATCCCGGCGTGCATCGCCTCCGCGGCCACGGCCGTGGCGGCGCTCGACAGACTGTTGACCCCGGAGACCGGGGAAGGTTCCACGGAGAGGACAATGGGCGCATGACTGAGACCGTTGAGCGGCAGCCGGAGCAGCAGCCCGAGAAGAAGAAGGCGCGCGACCTGAACCAGGTCATCCGCTACACGATGTGGTCGGTGTTCAAGCTCGAGGGCGCCCTGCCCGAGGACCGCACCGCCCTGGCCGCCGAGGTGGACGAGCTGTTCGCCCAGCTGGCCGCGAAGGACGTGACCGTGCGCGGCACGTACGACGTGTCCGGTCTGCGCGCGGACGCCGACATCCTGGTCTGGTGGCACGCCGCCGACTCGGACGACCTGCAGGAGGCGTACAACCGCTTCCGCCGCACCGGCCTCGGCCGTCAGCTGGAGCCGGTCTGGTCGAACATGGCGCTGCACCGCCCGGCCGAGTTCAACAAGTCGCACATCCCGGCGTTCCTCGCCGACGAGCGCCCGCGCGACTACGTCTGCGTGTACCCGTTCGTCCGCTCCTACGAGTGGTACCTGCTGCCGGACGCCGAGCGGCGCGCGATGCTCGCCGAGCACGGCCAGATGGCCCGCGGCTACCCGGACGTCCGGGCCAACACGGTCGCCTCGTTCGCCCTCGGCGACTACGAGTGGCTGCTCGCCTTCGAGGCGGACGAGCTGCACCGCATCGTCGACCTGATGCGCGACCTGCGCCCGTCCCGCGCGCGCCTGCACGTGCGCGAGGAGGTGCCGTTCTTCACCGGCCGCCGCAAGCCGGTCAGCGAGCTGCTCAACGGCCTGGTCTGACCGGGCGCTCGACGAGGGAGGGGTCCGCTGCGGCGGGCCCCTCCCTCGTCGCACGTCACGTGCGGTGGGGGCGCAGGGCCGCGCGCAGGCGGGGGTCGGCGAGGGCGGCGGGGCCGTTCATGGCGACGGCGGTGAGGAGTTCGCGCTCCTCGTCGTCCCCGAGGCCGTGCTGGCGGGCCGGGCGCACCTCGCGCAGGACCTCCTGGCCGATCGGGGAGGCCCAGCGGGTGTACGGGTAGACGTCGACCCGGGCCATCAGCAGGGTGCCGGAGGTGAGCACCAGCGGCAGTGAGAACCAGGCGAGCGCGGCGAGGGCGTCGCCGTCGGTGAAGGACCCGACGGCGAGGGCGGCGGCGAGCAGGGCGAGGCTCAGCAGCAGCGCGTGCCGCACCTGGCGGACCACGACGACGGTGTTGCGCTGGATCAGCGCCGGGGTGGCCAGCCCGGCCAGCGAGAGCCGGGAGCCGATCTCCAGCACGGTCGGGTGCTCGCCCATCGCCCGGCGCAGCCCGTCGGTGCGGCACTGGCCGTCCGGGCCGACGGTGGCGATGACCGCCCGCTCCAGCCGGCTGCGGCCCTTGGGGTCCACGACGGTGGTCCAGCCGGTGTGGGCGAGGTGCAGCCGGCCGCGGCCGGCCATCAGGACGAGGGCGAGCTCGACGACCCGGTCCGGGCCGCCGGCCAGGTACGCCGTCTCGTAGAGCCCGATCCCGACGGCCTCCGGCGGGCGCAGCCCGTCCGGCCCGGCGAGGGCGTCGGCGGTGGCGGTCATCCGGACCAGCCGGAGGCAGGAGAGCACCGCGGCCACGCACGCCGGTATGAGGAACAGCAACCACATGGCCTTGTTGTATGCCGCCGCCGACGACCCGGGGAACGGCTTCCGGTGGCGCGATACCGAACTGTGACGTCAGGACCCGCAGCTGGAACCGCAACTCGACCCGCAGCTGGAGCCGCAGCTGGACGAGGACCCGCAGCTGTGGGACGAGCCGCAGCTGTGCGAGGAGGACGACCCGCAGCTGTGCGAGGACGACGATCCGCCGCTCGACGACCCGCACCCGGAGGACGTCCCGGTGTCCGAGGAGCCGCCGCACCAGGACACCGCGCCGCCGCACGACGACGAGTCGGACGAGCCCGACGAGTCGGACGCGTACGACGCCGAGCAGGAGGACCCCGAGCCCGACGACGACCCGCCGAACGCGCCCCGGGCCGCCGCCTGCTGCGCCACCGCCTGCTGGGCCGCCGCGCCGATCATCGCCTCCTGGAGCTCCTCGTTCGCCAGCTCCGCCCCCGCGACGGCCAGCCCGCCGAGCGCGAGCGCGCCGAGCACCTCGCCGCCGGTCGCGCGCGGGTACAGGCCGGAGCCGGGCGTCCACGGCTTGCCGGTGTTCATGAGCGAGAGCTGGCGCTGCCCGGCCGGGGTGATCCGGCCCTTGGCCGGGCGGGAGGCGAACAGGGTGACCAGGCCGAGTGCCAGCAGGACCACCGGGACCCACACGGCCGGCCGGTCGCCGCGCCCGTCGTCCAGGCCGGCGAGCACGAAGGAGAGCACGGTGAAGAGCACCACGGCGCCCACCGCGAGCCACAGCAGCCGGCGGGCCTTGCGGGCGTCCTTCAGCCGGTCGGGGTGGCGCAGCAGGCCGCGGTCGGCGAGCTCGTCGCCGAGGGCCTGGACGGCGGGGGAGCGCATCACGTCCGCGCGCAGCGGTCCGAGGTCGCGGCTGCCGGTCGGGCCGACGGCCGTCATGATCGCCTCGTCGACGGCGTCGTACGGCCGGTCGTGGGTGAGGGTGACGGTGCCGCCGCGGCTGACCACCGCGCGCTCGGCCAGGTGCATCCGGACGAGCGCGGTGTCGAAGACCCGGCCCGGGCCGCCGGCCAGGAACGCGGCGCTCAGCAGCGGGAGGCCGCCGCCGGGCAGGCCCTTCGGGTGCGGGACGTGCCGGACGCGCCGCCCGGTGTGGTCCACGTACAGGACGGCGGCCACCACGAGGATGGCGGGAACGATGAAGAAGCTGTTGTCCCACATGGGCTGATTCCCCCGAGAGTGAAGAGTGTTACCGGCGCCGCAGGGCCCGGCGCAGGCGGGCCAGCGGTCCCGGTGGACGGGCGGGTGCCGGGTGCAGCCACTGCTCCAGGGCGCGGCGGCAGTCGGCGGCCAGCGGGCGCGCGTGGGTGAGCGCCCACGCGGCGAAGGCCCGGGCGTCGGCCCGGTATCCGGCGGTCTGCGGGTGGGTGCGGGCGTAGGCGAGGAAGAGCGGCCCGTACCGCGGGCCGAGCTGCCGGGGCAGCTCGGGCGCGACGCGGGCGACGGTGTCCCGCCGCTTGGCGGCGAGGCCGGTGGACTGGGCGCGGACCTGCGCCGGGTCGAAGCCCGGCGGGACGGGTCCGCCGGCCACCAGGGCGGCCAGCAGTTCCTCCTGACGCCGTGCGAGCTCCTGCCGCGCCGTGGTGAGGTCGGCTGCGAGGCGTTCGGTCATGGTCGGATGCTCCCCTCCAGCACCCGGCGGATGGCGTCCAGTTCACCGGCCAGCTCGCTGGGCGGCGGGAAGGCGGCGTCCCGTTCGAGCAGGACGCCGGGCGGTGCGACCCGCGCGCACAGTGCGGCCAGCACCTCCAGCACCGGTTCGGTGACGGGGTGGGCGTGGGTGTCGTGCCAGACGCCGTCGACCATCGTGCCGCCCGCGACGTGCACGTAGGCGATGGACTCCAGCGGCAGGCGGTCGAGTTCGGCGGCCGGGTCGACGCCGAGGTTCACCCGGTTGGTGTGCAGGTTGGCGACGTCGATCAGCAGCCGTACGCCGGTGCGCTCGACGAGCTCGGCGAGGAACTGGCCCTCGGTCAGCTCGTCGTCCGGCCAGGCCAGCTGGGCGGCGATGTTCTCCAGCGCGAGCGGCACCGGGAGCTGGTCCTGGGCGATCCGCACGTTCTCGGCGATCACCCGCAGCGCGTCCCACGAGTACGGGACGGGCAGCAGGTGGCCCGCCTCCAGGCCGCCGGCCCGGACGAACGCCAGGTGCTCGCTGACCAGCGGCGAGTCCAGCGCGACGGCCGTCCCGGCGAGCCGGGCGAGGCGCTCGGGGTCGGGCCGGTCGGCGCCGCCGAGGCCGAGCGAGACGCCGTGCGGCACGACGGTGACGCCGCGCTCGCGCAGCACCGTCAGCGAGGCGGGCAGGTGGCCGGCGCAGACGTTCTCCGCGACGACCTCGACCCAGTCCAGGCCGGGCTGACGCTCCACCACGGTGTCGATCTCGCTGCGCCAGCCGAGGCCGACGCCCAGCCGGGGCGCGGGTGCCGGGCCGGCCGGGGCGCCGTCGCCGGAGGCCGCCCGGGTGGGCAGGTTCAGTGCAGGGGAAGTCATCGGTACGCCCCCTTCGGAGGGCCGGGGTGAGGGGCCGTCGGGTGGTGCGGGCGCCGTCGCCGGGACCGCCCGTGGGCCGTGTTGCCGAGAATGTCCCCGGGCAGGGTGGCTGCCAAGCCCCACCCGGTCTTCTCAGAGCATTATTTGAGCTTGTCGACGAGGGACTCTAACCCCCGATCCGATCCCTTCGCGCAGGTGGGGTGGCCTGCGCGCGGAAAATCCGGAGGCGCGGGACGGGAGCCGCGGATAGCGTGCGAACCCATGACTTCGAACGAACCGATGATCCGAGACTTCCGCCCCGCCGACGCCGAGGCGGTGGCGGCCGCCCACCGGGCCGGGCGCGAGCACCTGGTGTGGACCGCCGAGGCCCTGCTCTGGGCGAACGCCCGGCAGAACCCCGACGAGCACTTCCGCACCATCGTCGCCGAGTTGGACGGCCGGGTGGTCGGAGCGGTGCGCTGCGGGCTCACCCTCGGTACGTCGACCACCGGCCTCGGCCACGCCAACGGCAGCGTGCTGCCGGAGTTCCGCCGGCGCGGCGCGGCGACCGCGCTGCTGGCCGCGGCCGAACGGCACCTGGCCGCGCACGGGGTGACCGAACTGCACAGTTGGCTGGACGAGGAGCCCGACTCGCTGGCCTTCGCGGCCGCCCGCGGCTACGAGCTCGGGAGCGCGGCCCACTTCGGCGAGCGGGACCTGACGCTGCCGCTGCCCCCGGCGCCGGTGCGGCCGGCCGGCGTCGAGCTGCGCCCGGCCACCGACTGGGCCGACGATCCGCGCCCGCTGTTCCTGGTGGAGGCGGAGGCCATCCGGGACGAACCCGGCGAGGTGACGATGGACGCCCTGGACTACGAGGAGTGGTTGCAGGGCGACTGGGTCCGGCCCGACCTGGACCCGGCCCTGACGGTGGTCGCCGTGGTGGACGGCGTACCGGCGGCGTTCACCCTGGCGCAGACCGACGGGGCGGACCGCTACTGGTCCGCGTTCACCGCCTGCCGCCGGGAGTTCCGCGGCCGCGGCCTGAGCAAGCTGGCCAAGCTGGAGTCGCTGCGGCTCGCCGCGGCGGCGGGCTACCGGCACGCGTACACCAGCAACGACACGACCAACGCGCCGATGCTCGCGGTCAACGCCTGGCTGGGGTACCAGCGCTGCGCGGGGGAGCGCAAGGGGATCAAGCGCCTGGGGTGACCGTCCGTGCGCGGATCGTGACGCTCCGAATCGGCGCGAGTGGGGTATTTCCGGCCACGGGAGGGGACTTAACCAGGGCGCACAGTTCGTGGTCGAGTCTTCCTCCGGGGGATCAAATGGAGATCCTGCTCCAAGTGCTGATCGCATCGGTCCCGGCCGTGATCGGTTTCCTCGCGGCCCGCTCCCTCGCCCGTACCCGGCTGTTCCTGCGGTACGGCTTCCTCCGGGCGCTGCTCGCGCCGTACAGCCGGGTCCAGATCATCACCCCGAGCATCGAGGCCGCGGAGTTCGCCTTCGCCCGGGACGGCCTGCGGCTGACCGCCCGGGCGCCGAAGAACGTGCTGTTCATGCCGATGGCGGAGGCGAGGGCGATCGCCCAGCTGATCGACCTGCTCCGCAAGGTCAACCGGAAGGCGACGATCGAGCTGGTCGCGGCCGGCGCGCAGGATCCGCGGATGCCGACCTTCTCGATCGGCGGCCCGAGCGTGAACCCGTACACCGAGGGCGTGCTGGGCGCGGCGTTCCCGGACTTCCGCATCGAGTACCCGCAGGCGGCGCGGGCCCGGTGGGGCGGGATGACCTTCGAGGCGCTGTACAACGCGTCCGACGAGCTGATCCGGGACCACGGCTTCATCTTCGTGACCCGAACGCCCCGGCACGCGCCGTGCGTCGTGCTGTGCGGGGTGTTCGCGTTCGGCTCCGCGATGGCGGTGGAGGCGCTCGCGGGGGCGGGCCGGAAGTCGCCGCTGGCGGCGCTGTTCCGCTCGGGGGAGAAAGGATTCGTCGCGGTCGAGGGGCGGGTGATCGGCCTGGAGACGGTGGACGTGACGGTCGAGGTGTGCCGGATCCTGCCGCTGCCCTGACGTGGCCGCCCTGACGACGTTGCCCTGACGGCCGGGCCGCGTGGGCCGCGGCAGTTCGCGGTGTCCACGTACCGTCCCGCCGAGTGAGACGATTGGTCTCGACCAGATGGCACGAATCCGGACGGTTCGGGAGCGTCTGGGGCACGAACTCGCGGCGATCGCACAGGTTTTGCCCCGCTCCTGACACATCGTCGGCATAATCGCGCACATGACGATCAACCGTGCCTCCCTGAGCGCGATCGCCGACGACCTCCACGTGTGGCTTCCCCCGAAGCGGGGCTGGGGACTGGCGAACTGCGGGCTGCTGACCTCCCGGAAGACCGCGCTCTGGATCGACACCCCCTACGACCCGGCGCTGGCCTCGGAGTTCCTCGCCGCGAGCCGCCGGGTGCTGGCCGACGGCGTCACCGTCGACCGGGTGATCGTCACGCACGCCAACGGCGACCACCTCTGGGGAGCCGGCGTCGTCCCGGACGCCGAGGTGATCTCCACCCGCGAGGCCCTGGAGCACATCCACTACGAGCCCACCCCGCAGCAGCAGCACGCGCTCGTCGCGGGCGGCGACCCGGACTCCCCGCTCGGCGGCTACCTGCGCGAGCACTTCGGCGGCTTCGACTGGTCGCAGACCGAGCCGGTGCGCCCGGACACCGTCTTCACCGGCGAGCTCGAACTCACGGTGGGCGAGCACCCCGTGCACGTCATCGCCCTGCCCTCGGCCCACACCGGCGGCGACCTGATCGTCCACCTGCCGCACCGGCGCACGGTGTTCGCCGGCGACGTCATCTTCGGGTCGACCGCCCAGCAGCCCGGCGACCACCCCTCGCACTGGGCCGGCCCGCTGGAGAACATCGTCGCCGCGTGCGAGCGGATCCTCGACACCGGCGCCGAGACCGTCGTCCCCGGCCACGGCCCGGTGCTCGACCGCGACGGCGTCCGCGCCCACATCGCCTACCTCGCGTACGTCCGCGAGCGCACCCACGCGCTGCACACCGCAGGAATCCCCGCGCTGGACGCCGCCCGCCGGGTGATCGCCGAGCAGCGCCACCCCGAACTCGGCCTGCCCGAGCGGCTGGTGCTCACCGTCGCGGCCGAGTACCGGCACCTGGACGGCGGCGAGGCGCCGAACGTCCTGGAGGCCATGACCCAGGTCGCCCTCGTCGCGCGCGAGATCACCGAGGACTCCGTCCGCGCCCGGCGGCTCCTCCCCGACATCGGTTACCGGGACTGACCGGGCCCGGCCCGCCACCAGCCAGCCAGCAGGAAACCCCCCCGAGGACACCCATGACGCAGATCGCGCTGATCGCGCTGATCACCACGGTGCTGGCCGCCGCGACGGCGGGCGTGCTGGCCCGCGGCCGGGCCCGGGCCACCACCCGGGCGGCCGTCGCCGAGGAGCGCGCCCACGTCGCCGAGCAGCGCGCCCGCGCCGCCGAGGAACGGCTCGCCCGCGCCGAGCACCGGCTGCACGAGTCGGCCGTCGCCGCCCGCGAGGCCACCGACGAGGCCGAGGCCCGCTACCGGGCCGCGGAGGAGCGCACCCGCGACGCCGAACTGCGCGGCCGCGCCGCCGAGGACGCCGCCCGCGACGCGCGGGACGCCACCCGCGAGGCCGACGGCCGCACCGCCGCCGCCGACACCAGGGCCGCCGAGGCCGAGCGCCGCCTCGCCGTCGCCGAGGAGCGCGGCGCCGCCCTGCTCGCCGAGGTCCGCCACCTCGCCGACGAGCGCCTGCCCGCGACCGCGGTGCGGCTCAGCCACGTCAACGCCCCCGCCGTCGGCTCGCTGTCCGCGCAGGTCGTCGGCCCGGACGCGACCGAGGCCCTCCAGGCCGTCCTGGACGCCGCGGCCGGCGCCATCACCGACGAGCGCGAGCGGGTCGACGCCGCCGCCCGCGCCGCGATGCGCGGCGCCACCTCCAAGATCCAGACGCTGCTCTACCAGATCCAGAGCCTGGTCCAGCAGCTCCAGGACGACAACGACGACCCCCGGCTGCTGGAGGTCGACTTCCGCAACGAGGTCGCGCTGCGCCGGATCCAGACCGTCGCCGTCCTCTGCGAGGCCTGGCCCGGCCTCGCCCGCAGCGACTCCCCGCTCGCCGAGGTCGTCGTCGGCGCCCTCTCCCGGGTGCCCGGCTACGCCCGGATCAAGGTCGCCAACCACCTGCGGGAGAACCGCCTCGCCGTGGTCGCCCGCGCCGCCGAGCCGCTCGCCATCACCGTCGCCGAACTGCTCGCCAACGCCACCGCCTACTCGCACCCGGAGACCGACGTCCCGGTCACCGTCCAGCAGGGCGGCCGCGGCGCACTGGTGATCATCGACGACAGCGGCATCGGCATGGACGACGACCAGCTTCGCCGCGCCCGCCGCCTGCTGGCCGGCCCGCCCGACGTCCTGCTCACCGAGCTCGGCAACCCGCCCAAGACCGGCTTCGCGGTGATCGGCAAGCTCGCCCGCCAGTACGGCTTCTCCTGCCACATCGAGCCCTCGCCGTACGGCGGCATGCGGACGATCCTGCGCATCCCGGCCGCGCTCGTCACCGTCGTCGACGACGGGCAGCCGCTGTCGGTGCTCACCCCGCTGCCGCTGCGGGCCGGCGCCGGGCCCGCCCCCGCGCCCACCGTCCAGGCCGTCCCGCCGATGCGCGACGCGGGGGAGGACGCCGGACTGCCCCCGCTCGCCGACCGGCACCACCAGCCGGGCCCGCACCCGGCGCCCGCCATGCACGTCGTGCCGTCCGCCGCCGCCGGACGGCCCGTCGCGGGGCGGCCCGACACCGCCCGCCCCGGCGACGGCAGCGACCTGCCCAGCCGGCGCCGGCGCCAGCCCCTCGCCGCCCCCGCGGCCGGGCCCGCCGAGGCCCCCGCCCGTCCCGCCGGGCCCGGCCCGGCCGAGGACCCCGGGGCGCCCGCCCGCACCCCCGAGCGGGCCGCCCGGCACTGGAGCGCGCTCCAGCAGGGCACCGGCGAGGGCCGCGCCGCCGTGGCCGCCGCCGCCCGGGACGGTGCCACCCCGCCCCAGGGCGAACCCCCGTCCGCGGGCGCACCCCAGTCAGCGGGCGAAGGCCCCACCCCCGAAGGAGCCGCGCAGTGAGCAGCACGCCCAGCCCGACCGCCACCGACGAGATCTCGTGGGTGCTCACCCCGCTGCTGGAGCTCCCGGGGGTGCTGCACGCCGTCATCGCCACCGGGGACGGCCTCGTCGAGGGCGCCTCGGACGGGCTCGGCCGCGCCTCCGCCGAGCGGGTCGCCGCGATGACCGCCACCGTCCACGCCGCCGCCCGGGCCTTCACCAGCGCCTTCACCGACACCGCCCAGCCCCGGCTGGCCCAGACCGTCGTCGAGTCCGACCTCGGCTACGCCGTCGTCGTCCCGGCCGGGGAGAACACCTCGCTCGCCGTCTTCACCACGCCCGAGGCCCAGCTCGGCAACGTGGCCTACCAGATGCAGGTCCAGGTCGCCGCCCTGGGCCGCGCGCTCGCGAGCCCGGCCCGGCAGCCCGACGGCACACCCCGGTCATGACCGGCGTACCCCGCAGGCGGATGGTGCCCGCCTACCTCGCCACCGGCGGCCGCACCCGCCCCGGCAGCGCCGGCTTCGAGCGGCTGACCGTGCTGTACGCGGCCCGCACCGAACCGCCGCACGGGCTGGAACACGAACACGAACGGCTCTGGGAGCTGCTGCGCCCCGGCGCGCTGACCGTGGTGGAGGCCGCCGCGCACCTGCGCCTGCCGGTCAGCGCCACCGTCTTCCTCGCGGCCGATCTGGTCGAGGCGGGCTGCCTGAACGCCCGCGCGCCGATCCCGCGCGCCCAGCAGACCGACCGCTCCATCGTCGAGAGGCTCCTCGTTGGACTCCGCACGCTCCGGTAACCCGGCCCCCGGCGGCCCGGCCGACCGGCCCAGCCGGGTGGGCTACCTGCCCGACCCGGACCAGACGCTGATGAAGGTCGTCGTGGCCGGCCCGTTCGGGGTCGGCAAGACGACGCTCATCCGCACCCTCTCGGAGATCGCCACCCTGCACACCGAGGAGGCGATGACCGAGACCGGCCGCCCGGTCGACGACCTCGCCGACCTGCCGGAGAAGACCACCACCACGGTCGCCGTCGACTTCGGCCGGCTCACCCTGCCCGGCAACGTCGTGCTCTACATGTTCGGCACCCCCGGCCAGCGCCGCTTCTTCCCGCTCTGGCAGGACATCGCCCGCGGCGCCCTCGGCGCCCTGGTGCTCGCCGACACCCGCCGGCTCGCCGACTCCTTCGAGATCATGGACATGGTCGAGGAGCAGGGCCTGCCCTACGCCGTCGCCGTCAACGGCTTCCCGGACGCGCCCGTCCACTCCGTCGAGGTCCTGCGCGCCCACCTCGACCTGCACCCCGACACCCCGCTCGTGCTCTGCGACGCCCGCGAGCGCGGCGCCAGCCTCGACGCGCTGATCGCGCTCACCGAGCACGTCCTGCACGGCCTGCCGGCCGGCCCGGACCCCCAGGAGGGACCGTGACCACCGAGACCCGACCGACGCCGATCTACGGACCGGTGTTCGCCGCCGACCCGCACCTGGTCTACGACCGGCTGCGCCGCCACGGCGCCGTCGCCCCGGTCGAGGTCGCGCCCGGCGTGGAGGGCCTGCTCGTCACCGACTACCAGGCCGCGCTGGACCTCCTGCGCGACACCGACACCTTCTCCAAGGACTCCCGGGCCTGGCAGCGGACCGTCCCGCCGGACTCCCCGCTCCTGGTCGTGCTCGGCTACCGCCCCACCGCCCTGTTCAGCGACGGCGAGGTCCACGACCGCTACCGCGCGGTGATCACCGACGGCCTCAGGCTGCTCGAACCGCACGTGCTCCAGCGCCGCGTCGGCGAGGTCGCCCACCGGCTGATCGACCGCTTCGAGGCCGCCGGCACCGCCGACCTCATCGCCGAGTACGCCCGCCAGCTGCCGGTCTTCGTCTTCAACACGTGGTTCGGCGTGCCCGAGGAGCACAGCGACCGCCTGGTGGCCGGCATCTCCAAGATGATCGAGTCCACCGAGAAGGCCGTGGCCGCCTACGGGGACCTCCTCGCCGTGGTCACCGAGATGGTCGCCGACCGGCGCCGGCGCCCCCGGCACGACCTCACCTCCTGGTTCGTCACCCACCCGGCCGGGCTGGACAACGACGAGGTGATCCGGCAGATCACCCTGACCATGATCGCCGGGCACGAGCCGACCACCAACCTGATCGGCAACGCCCTGCTGCGCCTGCTCACCGACGAGCGCTACGCCGGCTCGCTGTTCGGCGGCGCGATGACCGCCTACCAGGCGATCGACGAGGTGCTGTGGCACGAGCCGCCGCTGGCCAACCTGTCGGCGCACTACCCGCGGTACGACATCACCTTCCACGGCCGCGAGATCAAGGTCGGCACGCTGATGCTGGTCTCCTACGCGGCGGCCAACAACCAGGCGGCGCCGCCGACCGACGGCGCCGAGCTGCGCAGCGGCGAGAGCGCCCACCTGGCCTGGGCGGCGGGCCCGCACGCCTGCCCGGCCCGGGACCCGGCCCTGCTGATCGCGATCTCGGCGATCGAGCAGCTGACCAGCCGGCTGAGCGACCTCGAACTC
The DNA here is from genome assembly GCF_042733235.1 of Kitasatospora sp. NPDC059722. Classification (NCBI taxonomy): domain Bacteria; kingdom Bacillati; phylum Actinomycetota; class Actinomycetes; order Kitasatosporales; family Streptomycetaceae; genus Kitasatospora; species Kitasatospora sp. NPDC059722. The sequence continues at coordinate 65,598 of NZ_JBHWGD010000041.1, read as the reverse complement.
ACGCTGCCCACCCAGGACTTGCTCTGGCGCCCGGGGCCCTTCCACCGCGCCCTGGTGAACCTGCCGGTCCGCTTCGCCCCGGTCGTCTGACCACGCGAAGGGCCCGGACATCCGCGTACGGACGTCCGGGCCCTTCGCGGACGGTCAGTCCTCGACCGGCTTCAGCGTCAGCGAGACGCTGTTGATGCAGTAGCGCTGGTCGGTCGGCGTGCCGTAGCCCTCGCCCTCGAAGACGTGTCCGAGGTGCCCGCCGCAGCGCGCGCACCGCACCTCGACTCGGCGCATGCCGAGCGAGGTGTCCTCGATGTACTGGACCCGGTCCCCGGCCAGCGGCGCGTAGTACGAGGGCCAGCCGCAGTGGCTGTCGAACTTCGTGGTGGAACTGAACAGCTCGGTGCCGCAGGCCCGGCAGGCGTAGACGCCGACGGTCTTGGTGTCGGTGTACTCGCCGGTGAAGGGGCGCTCGGTGCCCGCCTCGCGGAGCACGTGGTACTCCTCGGGGCTGAGCTGCTCGCGCCACTCGGCCTCGGTCTTCTCGATCTCGTAGCTCATCACGGCTCCCGTCGGCGTGCGTCAGACGTTGGAGGCAACGTTCGCGAGGTGCTTGATGATTTCCGGCCCGAGGTTGGTGACGTCCCCGGCGCCCATCGTGAGCACCAGGTCGCCCGGGCGGGCGAGGCCGGCCAGCACGGCGGGGGCGGCGGCGAAGTCGTGCTCGGCGGTGACCTCGGCGCCGGCCCGGTGGGCCGCGTCGATGATCAGCTCGCTGGTCACGCCCGGGATCGGGTCCTCGCGGGCCGGGTAGATGTCCAGCACGACCGAGGCGTCGGCCAGCGCGAGCGCCTGCCCCATCTCCTCGGCGAGCTGCTGGGTGCGGCTGAACAGGTGCGGCTGGAAGACCACCAGGACGCGGCCCTCGGCGGCCCCGCGGATCGCCTCCAGGTCGGCGGCCATCTCGGTCGGGTGGTGGGCGTAGGAGTCGATCACCTGGACGCCGCCCGCCTCGCCCTTGAGCTGGAGCCGGCGGCGCACCCCGGTGTAGGCGCCGAGCGCCTTGGCCAGGTCGGCGGCCGGCACGCCGAGCGCGACGCCCGCGGCCAGCGCGGCGACGGCGTTGTGCGCGTAGTGGCGGCCGGGCACCGAGACCGTGAAGGTCAGCTCGGCGCCGTCCAGCAGGACGGTGACCTCGCTGGTCATGCCGCGGGCGACCACCGACAGGACGCGCAGGTCGGCGTCCTCGGCGGCGCCGACGGTGACGACGTTCAGGCCCTCGCGCGCGGCGACCCGGGCGGTGAGCTCGCGGGCGCCGTCGTGGTCGGCCGAGACGACCAGGGTGCCGCCCGGGGTGATCCGGCCGACGAAGGTCTCGAACGACTCGTGGATCTCCTCGATCGACGCGTAGTTGGCGTGGTGGTCGAGCTCCACGTTGAGCACGATCGCCACCTCGGGCGCGTACTTGTGGAAGCTGCGGTCGCTCTCGTCGGCCTCGGCGACGAAGATCTCGCCGGTGCCGTGGTGGGCGTTGGAGCCCGGCGCGTCGAGGTCGCCGCCGATCGCGTAGGACGGGTCCAGGCCGAGCTCGCCGAGGGCGACGGCGAGCATGCTCGTGGTGGTGGTCTTGCCGTGGGTGCCGGCGACGGCCAGGGCGCGGCGCCCGCCCATCAGCGCGGCCAGCGCGTCGGAGCGGTGCACCACGGGGATGCCGCGCTCGCGGGCCGCGGCCAGCTCCGGGTTGTCGGCGCGGATCGCGCTGGAGACGACCACGCTGCTGGTGCCGTCCGGCACGTGCTCGGCCGCGTGGCCGACGTGGACGGTCGCGCCGAGGGCGCGCAGGGCGAGGACGGTCTCCGACTCCTTGGAGTCGCTGCCGGAGACGCTGGCACCGCGCACCGCGAGGATCTTCGCCAGGCCGGACATGCCGGCGCCGCCGATGCCGATGAAGTGCGGGGCGTGCAGGTCGTGCGCGGCGTCGTTCAAGGCGGGGCTCCGTTGGGGCGGGGGCTGGGTGGGCGGGCGGGCGCTGCCCGCGGGGGCGACGTGCGAATCGTCCTCGCGGACGGACCGCAAGGACGATTCTGCACCAAGGTCGGGGTCGGGTCGGTCGGCTCAGGAGTCGCTGGCGAACAGCCGCAGCACCGGGACGCCGACCTTGTGCCGGGCCTGCGAGGCCCAGTCCCGGTGGAAGAACTCCTCGACGAAGTGCGGGGAGGTGAGCACGACGACCTCGTCGGCGTCCTGGTCGCGCACCACCGCCTTCAGGCGCTCCAGCGGCTTGTCCTCGACCAGCTCGCCGACCGCCTCGGCGCCGGCCCGGCGCAGGTGGCGCAGGCTGTGTTCGAGCGACTCGGACGCCACCGTCGGCCCGCTCTCGGACTCGTCGTGCTCGTGCACCACCTTGTCCAGGTGGCCGAGGGCGACGTCGTCCAGCGCCCGCAGCAGCTCGTCCTGCCGGCCGCGCGGCTGCATCAGGACGACGAAGGAGACCTTCTCGTCGCTGTGGAGCGTGGTGACGAGCTCCACGTCCGCGTCGGAGAGCGCCTTTTCGATCATCAGTACCGTCTTGAACACGTGAGTCCCTTCCAGTGGCCGGCCCCCGGGCCCCGGCATCGCATCCCATAGTGCCCGGCGGAAGCTTTCGGCTCGCTGCTCACCCGGCACGCGGGCCGCGCGGACGAAAGGCCCCCAAGGGGAACGGGATCGCGATCAGGGGGTCACGGGGTCATCCGAACGCAGGTGACGCAGGTAGCGGGTGAAGAGGAATCCTTTCTGCTCGATCAATGAGACCAGCCGCATCGTCCGCACGTCAGGCATTTCCGCATCGTGGATGATGCGCGGCGCGTCGCCGCCCGTGATCAACGGGGCCAGCGACAGGCACAACTCGTCCAGCAGGCCCGCCGCCGCCAGCTGTCCCAGCAGGCGCGGGCCGCCCTCGGTCAGCAGCCGCGTCCAGCCCCGCTCCACCAGGGCGGACACGCCCGCGCGCAGGTCCACCGAACCCTGCCCGGCCGACACCAGGTCGGCCACCGCGGCCACCGCCCGGCGGCGCTCGGCCGGGGCGTCCTCGGTGGTGATCACCACCGTCCGGACCAGCGGCTCGGTGAACAGCGGCGCGTCCAGGTCCAGCGCCAGCGACCGGCTCACGATCGCGATCGCCGGGGCCGGGGCCTGGCCGGCCGCCGCCCGCGCCGCCGCGAACTCGGCCCGGGCCCGGGCCGGGCGGTAGCCCTCCGCGCGGACCGTCTCGGCCCCCACCAGCACGACGTCCGACAGCGCGCGCAGCACCCCGAAGATCCGCTTGTCCGCGTCCCCGGAGAGGCCCTCGGACAGGCCGTCGAGCTTCGCGCCGCCGTCCAGTCCGGCCACCATGTTGGCGCGCAGCCACGGCCGGCCCCGATTCACCTGGTCGGGGTACGCGTAGAGGGCGGCGAGCGACTCCAGCGAGCCCGGGTCGGCGACCGGCTCGGTCAGCGGGCTGATCAACAGGTGCATACCGCCAGTGTTCCACCGGCCGCCCCCGGCGCGGGGTCGGAGGGGCCCGGGAGCAGGCGTACCCTCTACTAACGTGCCCGCAGCTCCCCGCCCCGCCACCGCGACCGAATCCATAGCCGCCGCGCCCGCGCCCGGCGCCCCGGTCGCGCTGACCGACCGCCGCCCCGTCGTGCCCGCCGAGCGCCTGGTCGCCGAGATGGTCCCCCCGCCCCGGTTCGCCGAGGTGAGCTTCGGGACGTACATCCCGGACCAGACCCAGCCGAGCCAGTACGAGGCCGTCCAGGTCCTGGAGCAGTTCGCCGGCACCCTCGGCGCGGGAAACGGTTCCGCGCCCAAGCGCGGCTGGTTCCGCCGCAGCGCCCCCGCGCCCACCGGCCCGGCCGGCGTCTACCTCGACGGCGGCTACGGCGTCGGCAAGACCCACCTGCTCGCCTCGCTGTGGCACTCCGCCCCCGGCCCCAAGGCCTTCGGCACCTTCGTCGAGCTGACCAACCTGGTCGGCGCGCTCGGCTTCCAGCAGGCCGTCCGGACCCTCTCCGGGCACACGCTGCTGTGCATCGACGAGTTCGAGCTCGACGACCCGGGCGACACCGTCTTGGTCTCCACCCTGCTCGGGCGCCTGGTCGACAACGGCGTCAAGCTCTGCGCCACCTCGAACACGCTGCCGGAGAAGCTCGGCGAGGGCCGCTTCGCCGCCGCCGACTTCCTGCGCGAGATCCAGGGGCTGTCCGCGCACTTCCGCCCGATGCGGATCGACGGCCAGGACTACCGCCACCGCGGCCTGCCGGACGCCCCGCCGCCCTACCCGGACGAGACCGTCGACGCCGTCGCCGCGCGCACCCCCGGCGCCTCCCTCGACGACTTCGACGCCCTCCTCGCCCACCTCTCCGCCGTCCACCCCAGCCGCTACGGCGCCCTGCTGGACGACGTCACCGCGGTCTGCCTGCGCGGCGTGCACCAGGTCGACGACCAGTCCACGGCACTGCGCCTGGTCGTCCTCGCCGACCGCATGTACGACCGCGAGCTGCCCATCACGGCCTCCGGCCTGCCCTTCGACCAGGTCTTCCCCGAGGACATGCTCCGCGGCGGCTACCGCAAGAAGTACCTGCGAGCGGTCTCCCGCCTCGTCGCCCTCGCCCGGGACAGCGCGAAGAGCTGAGCCCGTAACCTCTCCCCCTCGCCCGACCGTTGTTCCAGCGGCGGAGCAAGGGGGAGAGACGTGACAGGTGCGGGGTCCCGGGCGGGCCACACGATCGAGATCGAGCCCGAGGTTCGGGTGTGGCTCCAGAATTGCTCGATCGCGGAGTACCGTGCAGCCGAGCGTGCCGCCGACCGACTCGCGGACGACGGCGAGATGCTGCCGTTCCCCCTCGCGAGCCACCTGGGCGGGCCGCTGCGGGAGCTGCGCATCGGACCCATGCGCATCACGTACTGGCTCGCACCGGGTCGGAGGGCTGTGCTGCTGACGGTCTTCCGCAAGACTAGGAACCGCGAGACCGATCAGGTCGAGCGGGCACAGCGCGCCCAGAAGGTCTGCGAGGCGGAGCACCTGCCGGCCGCCGACCACGAGGTCTACGACCGGGAGGAGCAGCGATGAGTAGCGGCTACCACACCCGCTGGACCGTGCCGCCGGAGCACCGGGACACCGAGGAGTACCGGGCGGCCGGGCGGCGGATGGCGCTGGCCGAGGCCGTGTACGCCCGTCGCGCCGCGCTCGGCTGGAGCCCGGCCCGGCTCGCCGAGCGGGCCGGGCTGGACGTGGAGACGGTCGAGAGCATCGAGGAGAGCGGGGTGGATCCGACGCTGCCGCTGATCGAACGGCTGGCCGCCGCCTTCGACTCGACGGTCCGCATCGACCCGGCCCACGAGCCGGCCATGAGGTTCGAGGCCCACGCGGCCTGAACGAACCGGCACCGCTTGTCGGTGGTGGGTCGTACGGTGGACACGTGCGACCCATCACGAGTATTGAGCGGTCAGTGGCGCCCTTCGAGGTCGTCAGTCCCTTCCAGCCCAACGGGGACCAGCCGGCGGCGATCGCCGAGCTGGAGCGGCGGATCACGGGCGGGGAGAAGGACGTCGTCCTGCTCGGCGCCACCGGCACCGGCAAGTCGGCCACCACGGCCTGGATGATCGAGAAGCTGCAGCGGCCCACCCTGGTGATGGCGCCGAACAAGACGCTGGCCGCCCAGCTGGCCAACGAGTTCCGCGAGCTGCTCCCGAACAACGCGGTCGAGTACTTCGTCTCGTACTACGACTACTACCAGCCCGAGGCGTACGTCCCGCAGACGGACACCTACATCGAGAAGGACTCCTCGATCAACGAGGAGGTCGAGCGGCTGCGGCACTCCGCGACGAACTCGCTGCTCACCCGCCGGGACGTGATCGTGGTCGCGTCCGTCTCCTGCATCTACGGCCTCGGCACGCCGCAGGAGTACGTCGACCGGATGGTGCCGCTCAAGGTCGGCCAGGAGATCGACCGGGACGTGCTGCTGCGCCGCTTCGTCGACATCCAGTACGCGCGCAACGACGTCGCCTTCACCCGCGGCACCTTCCGGGTGCGCGGCGACACCATCGAGATCTTCCCGGTCTACGAGGAGCTCGCGGTCCGGATCGAGATGTTCGGCGACGAGATCGAGGCGCTGTACACCCTGCACCCGCTCACCGGCGAGATCATCAGCCAGGACGACTCGGTCTACGTCTTCCCCGCCTCGCACTACGTGGCCGGCCCCGAGCGCATGGAGCGGGCCGTCGCCGGCATCGAGACGGAGCTGGAGCAGACGCTCGCCCGGCTGGAGAAGCAGGGCAAGCTGCTGGAGGCCCAGCGGCTGCGGATGCGCACCACCTACGACATCGAGATGCTGCGCCAGATCGGCACCTGCTCGGGCGTCGAGAACTACTCGATGCACTTCGACGGCCGCGAGCCCGGCTCCCCGCCGAACACGCTGCTGGACTACTTCCCCGAGGACTTCCTCCTCGTCATCGACGAGTCGCACGTCACCGTCCCGCAGATCGGCGCGATGTACGAGGGCGACGCCTCGCGCAAGCGCACGCTGGTCGAACACGGCTTCCGGCTGCCGTCCGCGATGGACAACCGCCCGCTGAAGTGGGAGGAGTTCCTCGGCCGGATCGGCCAGACGGTGTACCTGTCGGCCACCCCGGGCGCGTACGAGCTGTCCCGCGGCGACGGCCAGGTCGAGCAGATCATCCGCCCGACCGGCCTGATCGACCCCGAGGTGATCGTCAAGCCGACCGAGGGCCAGATCGACGACCTGGTGCACGAGGTCCGCAAGCGGGTCGAGCGCGACGAGCGCGTCCTGGTCACCACGCTGACCAAGAAGATGGCCGAGGACCTCACCGACTACATGCTCGGCCTGGACATCCGGGTCCGGTACCTGCACAGCGACGTGGACACCCTGCGCCGCGTCGAGCTGCTGCGCGAACTGCGGGCCGGGCGGTACGACGTGCTGGTCGGCATCAACCTGCTCCGCGAGGGCCTCGACCTGCCCGAGGTGTCCCTGGTGGCGATCCTGGACGCGGACAAGGAGGGCTTCCTGCGCTCCGGCACCTCGCTGATCCAGACGATCGGGCGCGCCGCCCGGAACGTCTCGGGCCAGGTGCACATGTACGCGGACAAGATCACCCCCGCGATGGAGAAGGCCATCGACGAGACGAACCGCCGCCGCGACGTCCAGCAGGCCTACAACAAGAAGCACGGGATCGACCCGCAGCCGCTGCGCAAGAAGATCGGCGACATCCTCGACACCCTCGCCCGCGAGGACGTCGACACCGACGAGCTGCTCTCCAGCGGCTACCGGGGCCAGGGGAAGGGCAAGGCCCCGGTGCCGGCGCTGGGCAGCGAGCGCAAGCCCGCCAAGTCGATGCCGGCCGCCGAGCTGGCGGAGCTGATCCAGGAGATGACCGACCGGATGCACGCGGCCGCGGCCGACCTCCAGTTCGAGGTCGCGGCCCGGCTGCGCGACGAGGTCAAGGAGCTCAAGAGGGAGCTGCGCCAGATGCGGGAGGCCGGGGTCGCCTGAGGCGCGGCCCGGGCACCGTCGGCCCTGGCCGGTTCGGCACCGGTCAACGCCGACGGTGTCTCAGCCTTGCCACAAACCGGCGAACGCTTGGGGTTCGCGGGTGCCGCAGGCCCTAGGCTGGCCTGCGGCATTCGCGCTCCCGGGACGGAGTGGCGGGCCGGAAGACGAGGGGGCCTCAGCCGGGGGACGGCGACGGGGTGTTCCAGCAGGGAGCCGCGCGCGGACCGGGCGCGCGGCCGGGCAGAGAGGACAACGTCGTGTCGGTGAGTCTTGCCAAGGGCCAGAAGGTCAGCCTCCAGAAGGGCTCGGGCGGTGAGCTGACCGTGGTCCGGATGGGCCTCGGCTGGCAGGCCGCGCCCAAGCGGGGCCTGTTCGGCACCCGCACCCGGAAGATCGACCTGGACGCCTCGGCCCTGCTGTACGCCGAGCGGACGCCCTCCGACGTCGTGTTCTTCCAGCACCTGGAGTCCACCGACGGCTCGATCCGGCACACCGGGGACAACCTGGAGGGCGGCTCGGGCACGGACGACGACGAGGCGATCCTGGTCGACCTGCTGCGCGTGCCGGCGCACATCACCCAGGTCGTCTTCACGGTGAGCTCCTACACCGGCCAGACCTTCGCCGAGGTCCGGAACGCGCACTGCCGCCTGGTGGACGAGACGACCGGGGTGGAGCTGGCCCGCTACGAGCTCGCCGGGGGAGGGCCGCACACCGGCCAGATCATGGCGAAGGTCTTCCGCGACGGCTCCGGCGGCTGGGCCATGCAGGCGATCGGCGCCCCGGCCCGCGGGCGGACCTTCCAGGACCTGCTCCCGGCGATCGAGCCGTTCCTCTGATCCTTCCGACCTCGCCCTGTTCTTTACCTTCTTTACCCTTCCTTGCCGCTCCTGTTACTCTCGATGGCAGCGGAGGGGAGTATTCCTCGTAGCAGTAGCCCCGTCATCACGGGCGCCCGTCGCGGCGCCCCGGGGCACTGGTCCGGCCCGGGCGCGTCCCGGCGGGCGGAAGAGACCTCCGGCAGTGACGATGACCGTCTCGCCTAGCTGCCGGAGGAGCAGTAATGGACGTTTCCGTAGCCATGTGGGTCACCACGGTCGGTGTGCTGATCGCACTGATCGTGGCGGACTTCTTCATCGGAGGGCGAAAGCCGCACGAGGTCTCGGTCAAGGAGGCCGGGATCTGGACCGTGGTCTGGGTCGTGCTGGCGGTGCTCTTCGGCGGCTTCCTCTGGTGGCACTCCGGCGCGCAGCCGGCCGGTGAGTTCTTCGCCGGCTACATCACCGAGAAGTCCCTCAGCGTCGACAACCTCTTCGTGTTCATCCTGATCATGGGCAAGTTCGCGGTGCCCAGGGTCTACCAGCAGCGCGTGCTGATGTTCGGCGTGATCATCGCGCTGGTGCTGCGGGCGGTGTTCATCGCCGGCGGCGCGGCCCTCGTGACGCAGTTCTCCTGGGTGTTCTTCATCTTCGGCGGCTTCCTGATCTGGACCGCCTGGAAGCTGATCAAGGAGGCGCGGGCCGACGAGGAAGAGGAGGAGTTCGAGGAGAACCGCCTGCTCAAGTCCATCGAGCGGCGCTTCCCGTCGACCGACAAGTACCACGGCACCAAGCTCTTCGTCCGGGAGAACGGCCGCCGGCTGATGACCCCGATGCTGATCGTCATGCTGGCGATCGGCACCACGGACGTGCTGTTCGCGCTGGACTCGATTCCGGCCATCTTCGGCCTGACCCAGGACCCGTACATCGTGTTCACCGCCAACGCCTTCGCGCTGATGGGCCTGCGCCAGCTGTACTTCCTGATCGGTGGCCTGCTGAAGAAGCTGGTCCACCTGTCGTACGGCCTGTCGGTGATCCTCGGCTTCATCGGCGTGAAGCTGGTGCTGCACGCGCTGCACGAGGCCGGCGTGCACGTGCCGGAGATCGGCATCCCGTTCTCGCTGGGCTTCATCGTGGTGGTGCTGGCCGTCACCACGGTGACCAGCCTGACGGCCTCGAAGAAGCAGGAGCGGGCGGCCGAGCGCGAGAAGCTCGACGCCTGACCGAGAAGTTGAATGGGTTGAGCCCCGCCGCCGGATGCAGCATCCGGCGGCGGGGCTCAGTGCTGCGGGCGTCGACCGTACTCGGAGACCCAGCGCGAACCGAGCAGCACGATGTCGGCCGTCTCGACCGGACGGCCGGTGGCCTGGTCGTAGTAGGTGCGCTCGATCGCCATCACCGGGACGGCGGGTGGCGGGGCCCGGGGCGGGGGGGCCGCTGCGGGCCCGCGCCGGGGGGGCGGTTCACCG